>JBAXTC010000432.1:0-6801 GCA_037130375.1 Verrucomicrobiota bacterium
TCCATAATCAGGCGCTTTTGGAGGGTGTCCAGGTGGTGCTGGTAACCGAGCCTAAGGCGCGTCGCCTTTTCCAACGGCTACTCCAAAAGCACCATTACTTGGGGGGTCTCAAACCTGTGGGGGAGCAAATGTATTACGCGGCCATGGATGCGCAGGGGCGTTGGGTGGCCCTGCTGCTCTTCAGTGCGGCGGCTAAACATCTCAAACACCGTGATCAGCGGATTGGCTGGACGCGGGCGCAGCGGGATCGGCGGTTGAGTTTGGTCGCCAACCACAGCCGGTTTTTGATTCTGCCGGCAGGGCGGGCAGCCAACCTGGGATCACGGGTGCTCCGCCTGACCTTGGATCGGCTCAGCGCGGACTGGCAGGATCGGTATGGTCATCCGGTCCTGGTGGTCGAGACCTTTGTGGATCCGGAGCAGTTCTGCGGCACGGTCTATACCGCCAACGGCTGGCAGGAGTTGGGTTTGACCGACGGCTGGGGGCGTCACCGCCGCGACTACTACGTGGCGCACGACAAACCCAAGCGGTTGTTTATCCGCCAACTGACCCGGAATGCCTGCCGCAGCCTGCAAGCGGAGCATCTCAAACCGTCCTTGGCCGGGGTGGAGAAAAAGGCCGGTGCCCGCTGTTATCATAAATGTGGGGAGTTGCGCGCCCTGACCGAACACTTCAAGACGCTGCCCGAATATCGCGGCCGGGTCGAATCCTATCCGATCTGGACGTTGGTGACGCTGATGCTCCTGGCGATGCTGTGCGATGCCCCGCGCGGGCAAAAGGACCTCGCCAAGCTGGCCCGGCGGCTGACCCAGCACCAGCGCCGCGCTTTGGGGATTCGGCCCAACGGGCAAGGCTACTTTCCCGCCCCCAGCCAATCCACCTTCTCCCGTTTGCTAGCCGGGTTGGATGCTCGCCGGCTCAATCAGGTCCTGTTGGATATCCAAACGCAAGTGCGCGGCCAACCCCCACCCGACGAACTCATCGTGGTCGATGGCAAAGAACCCTGCCACGGCCCCGGTGACGCCATCCTGAGTGCCGTCACTGCCCTCAGCCAGTTCTACCTGGGCAGCGCGTTGGTGGACATCAAGACCAACGAAATCCCGGTGGCGCGAGAACTCTTCGGCGAGTTGGATTTGACGGGACGGTGGGTGGCCTTGGACGCGCTCCACACCCAGGACCAAACCGCCCGCCAGTTGGTGCTGGAGCAGGGGGCGCACTACCTGCTGACCGTAAAGAACAACCAGCCCACCCTGCGCCAAAACATCGCCCAAGTCGTTCCCGTGCCCCCCACGGGTTTTTCCCCCTCTGGAGGCGACGCCCTCGCAGGCTCGCACCGTGGAGAAGAATAAGGGCGTGCGCGAGAGCCGCACGCTGGTCAGTCGGCCCGTCGCCGCCCAAGACATCGGATTCCCTTTCGCCGCCCAAGCCGCCCTCTTGACCCGGCAGCATATCGGCCGCAAGAATGAAACCGTCGGTCTCATCACCGACCTGATCCCCGAACAACTCCTGGCGGCCCAATGGCTCAAAGCCAACCGCCAAGGTTGGGGCATCGAAAACGGCACCCATCAGCGCTTGGATGTATCCCTCAATGATGATCGCTGCCGGGTCCGCAGCACCAATGGGTTATGGATCCTGGGCATGGTGCGCCGCTTGGTCATCAGCCTCTTCATGCACTGGCGCTCCCATCACCCAAAGCCTCAGCATCAATCCCTGACCGATTTCCAATCCGCTATGGGCGAAGACAACCTGACCAAGGCGAGGGCATTTGTTACCCACCAACGCCCCAAACTGTGAAAATCTCTTCATGCATACGCGCTGGGGATTAAAGGTTTAAGGAACTTACTCGTTGACACCACAGCCCCAAGTGGCAGCATCGCACTCGATGAGCGAAATCGAAAAACAACCTTGCGTCGTCCACCCAGCGGTCAGTGCGAGCGAGAATTCCATCTGTACGCCGCAGTCTTTTGGCGACCGGCTCCAAGGACCGACGACGTAGTCCCCGGAGAGCACTGAAAATGGCTCGATTTCTTTGCACGGCGGATCTCCATATCGGACGTTACTCTTCGGTCGGCACCGATACGAGCGGAGATGATTACAGCGCGCTGGCGACCTGGGAGCGCATTGCTGAAATGGCTATTGCGGAGCAGGCCGATGCAGTTCTGGTCGCGGGCGATTTTTACGACTCGGCATCGGCGCAGTACGAGAGCCGCAAACGCGTTAAAGGCAGCTTAGAGAAGCTACGGGCTCGCGGCATCGTGACACTAGCGGTCGCCGGCAACCATGACCATCATGCCTTGCTGGATTTCGCGAGTCTTCATAGGGATCTGATCTACGTGTTCCCGCCGGGCCAGTGGGATGAGTATAGAGTCAAAGGCGTGCGCATCCTCGGCCGATCCTTTCCAAAGGAGTATCATCGCGATTCGATGTTGTGCGACTTTCATTCCGCTGACGCCGCCATGCCTACCGTGGGACTTGTGCATGCTGATGTTCAGGGCCAAGGCGATTACGGGCCGACACCCCTCGCCGACTTTGCTAATAGCGGCGTGTCAGCCTGGGTTGTGGGACATGTACATGCGCCTCAGCGATACCTGGATGGACAAGTCGTTTACCCCGGCTCTCCGCAAGCTCTTGATTGGGGTGAGACGGGGGACCATGGCGTCTGCTGGCTTGAGATTGGAAACGGGCAGCCCAGGTTCGGAGACTTGGTCCCGATTTCGAGCGCTTGCTATCAATACACTGATGTTCGTCTTGCACAGCACGAGTCGCTAGACGAGGCATTGCTGGCCAAGGGACGGGAACTCAGGACCAGCAAGTCCGTCCTATCGATACAGTTTCGCGTCGATCTGCGCCTCGACGCGCATGATGAGCGCCAGTTTCCTTCCTCGGCGCCCCTCGAAAATGACTGGTACGAGGTTTGCAGCAAGTCAAGAGCGTGCGAGGTGAACCTGGAAGCCGAGGCGCAGCAACCGGATGCAAAAGGTCAGGCCGCCCGACTGCTGCTGGGGCTTGAAGGCAAGGGTAAAATCGAGTGGCAGGATCGGGCAAGCCAGCTGGTCCTGCAGCTTCAGAACCGAATGAGCAATGAGCGAGGGAAACTGAGGCTGCCTCAAAGCGAAAGTGTTCGGGTACTTTGCCAGGCCGGCCCAGACGATGCCGCCGAAGCAGTCCGGCGAATGCTCGAGAGGATTCTGATGATCGAGGGGAATGCTCAATGAAGGTGAAGGTATATCTAAAGTCCATCCAGGCACATGAACTCCATTCGCGACCTTACGACGGACTGAAGCTGGAGGATCTCAGTGACGGTGTGACGGTCGTATATGCGCCCAATGCGGCCGGAAAAACAGTGCTGGCGCTTGCCGCCAGTCACGTGTTGCGTCCTTGCGCGCTGACGGACACGGATCGTATTACGGCGTGCATTCAGATCGAAGAAACCATCCACGATGTGAACCTGCGCGGTCCCAGGCAGGATGCTCCCTGGCCACAAAGCGCGCGAGATGGCTTGTACCGTCTGTCGGTTGCGGACATCATCGTGAAGCCATCTGAAGAAGACCAGCAGCGCATACTGGAGGCGCTAGCCGGCGGCATTAGTCTGGCGGGTGTTGGCGCTTGCAGCGCGGGCCGGAGGCCGCCCGACATCCCTGCTGCATGGAAAGAACTGAGTGATCGCCAACAAAAAGCGGCGAGGCTTGCAGCGGAGGAAGCCCGCCTCCCGGAATTGGAGGAACAGCTCAGACAGGCCAGGCAGGCGAAGGAGGATGCGGCTTTTCTGAGCAATTGGCTTAGTGCCAGCGCCATCGAGCAGACAATTGGCGAGCTCGACGCCGGCACCGCTCATATCAAAAACCATTACTCCGGCATCGAGAAGCAAAGCGATAATGCACTGGCGCTCGTGAGCGGTGCCCACTCGGCCTACGGAGAGGCCTGCGAGGCGCATACCTTTGCAGAGAGCGGCCTGGACAAGTTCGGAAAGCAGAAGGCGCCAAGGCCATTGCAAGCAGCAGATGAAGGTACGCTGCGTGGGTACGAAGCCGAATTTGATCAGTTGTCGGGAGAACTCACAAGCGGCCAGATCCAGCAGCAGATGGCCATCTTAGCGGCTGAAGAAGCGAGGAGGAGGTTGGCTGATATGGGCGCGGAATCTGCTCCGGTGCCTCTCGCGCCAGCCGACAAGCAAACGCTTATTAGGCTGGTGGAACGGGTGAAACAGGCCGAGGAATCCACAGTGAAGGAAAGGCAAAGGCGAGACGATGCTCGGACCGCCTGCAACCATGCGCAACGGAATTTCAAAGATGCCGGCGGCGACCTCGATCAGCTACCTATAAACCCTGCCAAAGCAGACGATCTTCACCGGGCTATTGAACTGGATGCTGAGATCGGAGCGAAGACCATGGAGAATAACCATGCGCAAGCCGCTCTCGCAGAAGCGAAAAAGGCCCTTGAGGATGCAAGAGAACGGCTGCCAGGAGCGAAGGCACCGGCTCGGCAGGTGAGCAATTTGCTCTTGCAGGAGCCGAGGATCGCCAACCTCATGGATGCCTACAGAAAAGTGCGAATCCAAAAGGAGGCATTTGATGCGGTAGCTGAACAGCTTCGGAATCAAGCCGTTGAGGCGACGAGGGGCGCGGCAAGAACCTCTGAAGCCGAAACAGCCCTAAGAGACTGGCTGCGGTCCGTATCCGAGCCGCCCAAGCCCTTCCGTAAGGGGCCACTGTTCATCGTCGCCACAGTCTCTGCAACAGGTGCGGTGGCGGTTGGCGCAGTCGCAGGATGGGTTTGGGGGACGATACTCGCGGTCTGCGGCATTGCCGCGCTCATGGTCGTTGTGATGTGGATCCGTGAGGTGTCCTCTGTGACGCAACTCCAGGAGTCAGCCGCAAAGCGCGTTCCCCCGCAGTGGCAACCGCAATCATGGACCTGCGACGCTGTAGCCTCATCCCTTGCCACAGTCATTCACCAAATCCAGGTGGCAGCAGTATTGCACAAACTGCATGGAGAAGAGCAGGCGGCAGCCAGTGCGCTGGATACGGATAGTCCGCGCGAACATCTGGAGAAGCGTATCGCAATCTTCGAGAAAGAGACGGGGATCAAAGGGCAGAACCTTGCCGATTATGACCTCGCCAATCTGATCCATAATCTACAGGCGCTAGGGAACGCGGAGGATTGCTTCGCATCGGCGACTGTCCACTCTTCGAACGTACGGAGCTGCCTGGAATCCTTGAGGGAAGCGCTTTCCAGCTTGATCCACGCTACGATCGGCGCGCCCGCGTCTATCACGACCGGGGCGGCGGCTAAACTCTGGGCTGACCGCCTCGACACGCTGCGGCAAACTAATGTCGCGGACCGGATGCATGAGGAAAGTGTCAGATATCGCCAGTCCGAGAGCGAGAGTGCAGAGAGGGATCTCCGGGGGTTCTTCGAGCGCTTTCATTGGCCTTGGGCGGGTGATGCGCCAACTGCGAAAGATCAGTTTCTCAGGTGGTTTGAGGCTACCGAAACGGCGAATACCGCTGTCGCCGCTTCGGAGGGGGCTGACGACCAAGTCGCCAAAGTCTTAGGCCGGTTAAAGACTGTGGAGAACGCCATTCAGGAGCTTTTGGATCGCTACGGATTCCCAACGGCCGACAGCAAAAACGCCCGGGCCGTAACCGAGACTTTCCGGGAGTGGTTCAAAACCACTGACCGTCTAAATAGATCTGAAGAGGCATCGGCTAAGGCGAAGGAGAGCCTTCAGCAAGCGTTGAGCGATAATGGCATTCCTGCCTTCACCAAGGAAAAGGAATTAACTCTGGAGGATCGTCGGCTGGAGTGCCAGCGGCGGGCCAAAGATGGCCTTCCGAAGTTGCGCGAATTAAGCAAGCAGCGCGAGACAGATAACCGGGAAAGGACGCGCCTGCGGAGTCAGACCGACTGGGATGAGCTTTTTGCGCGGCTCGGACTTGGGAACGAGCCGTCTCCAGAGGCGGTGTCAGCCAAAAAGGACGAACTCCTGGGGCATGCAGGTCTCGAGACAGAAATCACAGAGAAGACCGCCGGGACGAGAGCGCTCATTGGCGCGGCAGAGAGTGCCAATGACCTGCAAGGCGCTCAGAATGCAATGAGCCGGGCAGTCGAGCAGATGGAACTATGGCTGCGAAGGAAGCAGGAGGAACTGGCCGCCGCCGATGTGGTAAGCTGTATCAGCGAAGCAGTCCGATCTGAGGCCACGCCGGTTATCGTGAGGAGCACCAATCAGTACCTGTCAGCCTTGAGCGACGGCCGTTACGACAGGATCGACGTTATCGGCAGCCAGGTTTACGTGACTGACATGATGGAAGCACAGAAAGAGAAAAGGGTCGATCAACTTTCCACGGGCACGCGAGTCCACCTTGCATTTGCCCTGCGTCTGGCGGCCATCGAGGCGTCCGAGGCGAACCAAGGCTATGCGTTTCCCCTTCTCCTGGACGAGGTCATGGCGACATCCGACTCTGACGCGAGCACAGCAATCGCATCGGCACTACAAGTCGTAGTTGAGAAACGTCAGGTGATCATGTTCACCAACCAACCGGATGACGTAAGCGTGATGCGCCGTGCATTTGGAGAAAGTCTCCTCGTGAAAACGCTCGGTCACGCGATAGTCCCGGTCGTTGCTCCACCCGTCGAAGCCCCACCCGTTCGGCCACAGGTCATCCCGGACGGCCACATTCCGCTCTTTTCCTCGGCGAGCCAATGGCCTCCGAATTTGTTTGTTGGCCTAATTGATGGTCTCGACGGCAGGTGTCGCACTGTATATGAAGCAATGTCGCGAGGCAATCAGAGCCAGTG
>JBAXTC010000433.1:0-6786 GCA_037130375.1 Verrucomicrobiota bacterium
TCAGCTTTTCAGCTTTTCAGCTTTTCAGCTTTTCTTTTATGGGGAACCTTGAAGTAGAATCAGACCAGGAAACCAGTGTCGATAGGGAGGACTGCCACCGGTTCGCCAAATGGCACGCAAGTCGGATCACGGCCTGCCCGGGGCCAGAACGATGCGAAAACCAAGGTCGTTGCCTCTGTAACCTGGATCGCCTGCTGCCCGGCAGGCCGATCTGCAAATTCTGCCATCATTGTACCAGCAGCCGCCGCGAACCACCCGATTCAGACCTGAGCTTGGACCCTCCGGGTCGGCCACGCTGCCGCCGGGCAGTTGGCCTGCCCACCAGTCCTGACACCATTCCCAGACGTTCCCATGCATGTCGAACAGACCCCAGGCATTCGGCGCGTAACCGCCCACCACGCTCGGTTTGGCCGCGGCCACTCCGGCCGGGTTGAACTCGGTTCCGATCGTCGCATCGTATTCCTCGCGGCCGTTAAAGGTGGCCATGCCCGATCGCAGCGCCGGGCCGTAAGCGAAGGCGGTGCTGGTGCCCGCCCGGCAGGCACACTCCCACTCGGCCTCGGTGGGCAGCCGGTAGGCCCATCCGGCCGGCAGGCAACCCGCCAACCGTTGGGCAGCAGTCAACCGCGCGCAGTAATCCATCGCATTGGTCCAGGTCACCTGCTCGACTGGACGGTTTGAAATCCCCGTGAAATAGCTTGGGTTATTGCCCATCAAGGCCTGGTATTCCGCTTGGGTGATCTCGAACTTCCCGATCTTGAAAGAGTACGTGATTGCCACCTCGGTCTGTGGGCCGTCCCAGACGAAGCGTTCCGCCTCCGACGGCGGAGCACCCATGAGAAAGGTCCCGGCCGGGATGTCCACCAAGGCAGGCGCCAGGCCAGCCCAATGCGCCGCTCGGAAAAAGCCCTGGTTTGAAAAGCCGCCCACCGATGGCACCGGCAGCCGCAGCTCATTCGTCAACGGGGTGTTGGTCAGCAGCAGGACCGACGGCGCGACCAGAAGCGATGTCAGATCGGGGGCCGCCAGGATGAAGAGCGCGCCCGGGGCGGAAATCGGGCTTACGACCAGGCAAGTCGCGTTGGTGGTTAGCTCGAGGCGGAGCGTGACAGTCGCGGCGAAACTGGCCGCGGTCATGATCTGCAGGCCCATCAAAGCAAGGGCAAGGAGGGACGGCCTCCCGGCGCGCGGCCTGGGAGATGGGCCAGTGCGCCCGCGTCCGCGCGGGGTCAAGGCGGCCAATGAATCTCCGGTATTCACGCCAACATGATGGGATGCAATGGATTCAATTACCAGATGCTTCATGCCGACTGGGCCGGATGAACCGGGTTCAAAGCCGAGCGCAGGAGAGTGGAGACGGCGTCGAAATCACGGCCGGTGTGCAGGCGGAGACACAGGCATTGTTTCACCAGCGCCGCCAGGGCATCCAGATGGGCCTGGGCCGAGGGCGCATCGGTCCTTACCACGTTGCAGACCAACTCGATGAAGGCCGCGTCTTTAGGCATGGGCGTCAGCAAACTCTCGTTGGCCCGTGCTGCCTGCGGAAAGACCAGCACCTCGGGCGCGCATTCCCAGGTCGGCACGGCATTGTAAACACGGGCCGGACTCAAGGACTGTTTCGGCCGGCTTCCCGGCAGAGGCACGCGGGCGAGGTTCTGCAACTCAGGGAAGAAACTGGCGGTATGGGCGGTGACATCGATCTCGTCCGGGAAGGCCAGCGCGCGCAACCTCTGGGCACGGGTGCAAAGAAACAGGGTGTCATCGCCCAGGAAACCGAAGCCGGCGCGGAGCAACGCAATCGTGAGCGTGGTCTTACCAGCGCCGGATGCGCCGGCGAGCAGCAGCCCCTGGCCGGCGAGGCTGAGCCCGGCGGCGTGCGCCATGTAAAGGCCGTGGCGCTTTAGCAGCTCCGCCAGGGGAATGGTGAAGCAGGGGTAAGCGAGCAACCGGGTATTGCCCACCTCGGATTCGGGATATGAAACCCGCACCTCCCCGCTGGCGGCATCGCAGAGCGCTCGAGCGCGATTGGGGAAGTCAATATAGAGCTGACGGGACGCAGGGAAATACCGCACCTGGCCCCCCGGCATTTCGAGCACGCTACGACTCGGGCCGGAGGGTGGCTGGATTGCATAGTGGCTCGGGTCGGGGACCTTCCGGAATTCAAACCGCAAGTGCGCCGGCGTGCCGGGCTGCGCCGCCGGAAACTGGCCAAGCCGATGCTCCAATGCCGCGAGGATGGCCTCTTCGCCGGAGATCTCCAGTTTCAGGCCGTGAAACAGGTAAGCGCGGGTGTTCATGGCGCCTGGGTCAGCCCGGGCTCGCCGGCTGGGGGCGGGTAGCGGGCAGGGTATAGATGGGAACGCAATACCGGTACGGATTTCCGCGTTCGAGGAAGGGCTCTCCGCGCTGCTCCAGCCAGCAGTGCCCGGCCGCCTGCATAAGTTCGCCGTTCCGGCATCGAGCCCCAAAACGGAGGGTGACGTCCACGCCTGCCCGCCGCAGGAAGTAGTAGAGTGTCAGACCCCGGGTCAGGCATCCCGGACGGACGAGCGGCCTGCCCACGGCGAGGGCTGATTCCACACAGCGAAGAATCTCCCCGGGTCCGTGTGAATCGCTCTCCGCCCTGACGGCGGTCGCAATGCGACGCTCGAGCAGGCGGTGGAGCACGGGAAGCTTCAACCGCATGAGGACCGGCACGGCTGCCGCGAAGCAGGCCACCCGCAGGGAATACCACCCCCGGCCAGGACTACGAAGCTGCCGGAGCGCCACCCATTTCCTACGCATTTTCGCCAACCAACTCTTCATTCGTCAGGTCGTTTATTAGTTCTGCGAGATCCCGCTCGATAGTTTCCGCCGGCGCCTCGTATTCCTCGGCGAGGATGGCGGCGATCTCGGACAAGGTCCGACTGCCGTCACAGAGGTCCCAGACGCGCCCGCCCACTCCGTCCAAGGCAAAGTATCGCCCGTCATCCATGTTGAGCAGGACGACCGTGCCGGCGGCTTCTTGTTTGAGGATGTTCTGCCTGCGCTGGAGGCGGGTTCTCGAGGACATCACTTTCATCTGTTTCGTTCGGCGGTGTTGGTGTTGATTATGCGGATAAGCCGCTTCACGCTGCTGCCAAAAGTCCGAAGCAAGTTTCCATGGCTGGCGGCGTCATTCGCTCGCAGACTCCCGCTCAGGGTTGGCGCCAACCAACCAGTTCCATAAGAGAGTGTTCTGGCGGTAACCCTGCAGGTGGGCCATGACTTGACGGGGATGGAGGCACCCTCGCCACGCCACGCGGGCGCCGCGGCGGAGCAAACCACGTGCCCGGGTCAGATAGCACGCGGAGTTTCGCGCTGAGTTGAGTGGAACTCCGTGGGAATCGGCCCATAGGACCATATAATCGCGCGAGGGGAAGAGCATTTTAAGCAGCAGACCTATCTTGCCACGGCTGAAATCAGAATCCCGCCGGGCAATCAGCCACCCCAACACAGCCAACGCGGATTCGGCTTGCGGGGAGGGGCGTTCGGTCCCGGCCAGCACGACCTGGTCCACCGCCAGGGCGGCCCAGCGGTCATCGAAGTCCTGGGGACGGATGGCCTGCAAGACGGAGTCGGGGATGGCCGCCACCAACAACTTCTTCGCCAGCCACAGCGCGAGGTAAACGCACCGGTCGGCCTGCCATTGAACGGCGCGAGATTGAAGTTCCTGCCAGTTGATTTCCTCCCGCCAGCAGTGAACAACCGCCGCAATGTCACAGAGCGGTCTTAGACCCAGGCGAAAAGGCCCAGACCCATCGGAGGCTGTATGGAGGCACAGATGCAACAGCAGATCTTCCGGCGACAAGATGCGCGCCCCGACACCGGCGATGGTCGTTGGCCGGGACCGCTCCCAGAAACCGGCGGGGTTGATGTTACTGAACTCGGACGGCTGGGTAAGTGCCCAGTGTATCTCGATGCCTGGCGCCGGCGGCGGCCGGAACAGCCGTGGCCAATGGCGGGTGGTCTCACACAACGTGGCGATATCGGTTACCTTGGTTTTGGCACAGTACCCCAGGTCGCCCAACCGCGAGACCGACTTCTCCAAATCGTTCCTACCGACCAGCAGGTCGATATCGTTCATTGTCCGAATAGCGATATGGCTATGAACCGACGCGGCCAGGTGGGCTCCTTTCAGCACGATGACGGGAATATTGGCCTGCTCCAAGGCCCTGAGCACTTGTGCCAGATCTTTGAAGAGCAGCGCGTTTTTCGCGCCGTTCATTAGAAACCCGTCCCGCAATCGCTGGAGCACCCGCTCCGGCACCGCGGGCGGGCAAGCCCCAGTGGTGAGGCGCTCATAAAGCAGCGGCAGGACGCCATGCCCTGCCGCTAGACCAACCACTTCCGTCCAGTCCGACTCAGAAAGGGGTTTGCCCGGCCATCCGGTGGCACGGGCGGAGGCCCCCGCCAGGCAATCCTGCAAGAATTGCTGCTTCAGAAGATGGTCCAGACCGGCTTTTGAGCAAGGCTTGTTCATTGTGCTGGTCGCCAGGTTTAGCTCGGGATTCCTCAAGTACAGTCACTCAGGAGGCTCACGGGTTGCAGTGGGCATCGGACTCCCGCGGTCGAGCTTCCCCTCGTGCGGATGCAATTCCCGACGCGACGCCTGCTTACTCGACTTACCCCCAATTAGGATCCACCTTGCTTGAGGCGGCGGACTTTAGCACTCCCAGACGCCTCAGGAGCGGTTTGCGATAAGCGGCTTTTGACTGCTTCTGGCTGGGCTGGTCCCTGGTGGTCAGCGGGTGTCCACGATTACTGGTGTCGGCAGTTTGTTTGTCGGTGGGCATAAAGAATAAGAATAAAGACCTGGGACCGTTGTTGCTGGGTAGTGGGTTTCCCGGAACAGGCCCGGATAAGCTCATGGTTTATAGAGGCGGAAGAGCCGGGCGGAGCCTTCTGCGGGCACCGTGCTGACCCAACGCCCATTCACGCTCTCGGGCGCGGCGGGCCAATTGACCCACGCATCGGACGGCGCCAGGCTCGGGCGGCTCTGCAATAGATAGCCCCTCTCTCCTGCCGGCCAGGACAACTGCACGCCCTGGGCGGAGCCCGCGATTTGCAGGGCAATCGGGTTGGCCACAAGCATCGGATCGCCCGCGGGAGCATCACCCAGGGTGACCGTGGCGCTGGCGCCCTCGGCACCCTCGCCGAGCAGGACCACCGTGTTGCCGTCTCCCGGAATCATCGCCGCGCCCACATCCAGCCACAGGGACTCGCCATCGCTCAGCGGGGCCAGGAAGTAGCTATGGCCGTTCACGACAATGGTGAGCTTGGTCAAGCCGGGCGTGCCATTTTGGACCCTGAGCAGCCGCTCCGCCGACAGAATGCCGGTCAGAATCTGCTGCGTTTGCCCGCCGCCAGAGATCGTAAGCCGGGTGGTTACAGGATCAGCCGAGGCAGCGAACAAGCCACACATATCCTTCGCCTCGGCATTGCAGGAACCTGGCGACGTATCGACAATTCGGGTTGCAAGACAGACCACCCTGGCGGTCCCATCGGGGAGGGTGGTAGCCACATCCTGGGTCAACGATAGCTCCGACCCCAACTGCGCACCCGTGGCGTCGTAGGCCAGGGCAGTCATGGTGCAGTTGACTAATCTCAGCGCTTTGACACTCCCCAGCCCATAGCTATTGGTGAACGTGATAACGATTTTGTGGTTATCGAGATCAACATACCAAGGCGCGGCGGTGAGGACGCCGGCGGCGCAATGCACGGTCGTCTCGTCGTCGGGCCAGAAACCGTCGTCCATGGCCATGGCGTAGTCGGCGGAACTGGCCCCGCCGATGACGGGCTGGCCTACTGTGTCGGTGAGCACATAGACACCTGCAGCAGCAGCGCCGCCGCCCGCCGCGAGGACTCCCCGCTCTTCGGCTTCCAGCAGCACCAGATCCAGCGTGGATTGCTTCTGGATGTTGTATTCGACCAAGGTCGAGTTATCTTGCAACTCCTGCCCGTCGAAGAACAACCTTTGCAGGGCGGGCGGATAGCCTTCCTTGACCTGGATCTTCGCTTTGACATCCTTAATGGAGTCGGTTTGCTCGACATCCAGGGTGATGGTCTCGCCGGCGGGCGTTTTGACGAAGATCTGCATCGCAGACGCATTGAGTGACGCGCAGAGCAACACCACCAGCACCGACCACAGGGCGCGATGACTGAATGGACCGTTAGTTTTCATAGTGATCTTTTTGTTCATTGCTCCGGTTTCGTTGTTCAGGGCCGGCCCAATTGCCTGGCCGGCGCCCAACCCGAATCTCGTTCTTGCAAAATATAACGACCGCTGCGCGGGCTTTTCTTTGGCCCCCGCTCCGCAGGCGTCGCTCGTCCCTCGCTCCGTCACGACTGCTCCGCCCGTTCAACTCACTGACCTGGGGGCAGGACGGCGCGGAACCCGAAGTCGCTGGTCCTGCCCAACGGGTAGCCGTTGACGCGGGACGCCGCCCGGCAGCCGACCGCATCGCCGTTCCAACTGCCGCCCCGAACCACACGGGCCGAGCCTGTCTCTGGACCTCGTGGATCACTCCCTCCTGCGTATGTTGCCGCATACCAATCCCAACACCACTCAAAGACGTTCCCCGCCATGTCATACAACCCATAGCCGTTAGCCGCAAACGATCCCACTGGACTTGTCGCCGGGGACGTTCCTCCAACGCTCCCAATGGCGTTGTCGCTATTCGGCCCCAAATCGTAGGAGATGGCGGTATTTCCGTAGTAGTTGGCCAGTTTCTGCGAGATGGTGTCGCCCCACGGAAACCGTTTTCC
>JBAXTC010000434.1:0-6771 GCA_037130375.1 Verrucomicrobiota bacterium
CGCGTTTGTGGGGAACGCCGACGACGGCATCCAGTGCAATACGGCTTCGCCCACGGTTCAGCAGACCCATTTTGCCGCGAATGGGGGCAGCGGCATCTGGCTCACCGGCACCAGTTTTCCCGACTTCCAAGGCGATCTGACCGCAGACCGAGAGGGCATTGGGATCGCCGCTGTGACCTTGTCACGCAGTGGAACCTACAAGTACGCCGGCATCCCGTACATTCTGGCAGGAAACCTGGTGATTCCCATTGCCACTCAACTCAGCCTGGAACCGGGAGTCATTTTCAAAGGCAACAGTTACTACCAGAACATTATCGTGGACGGGAGATTCGAGGCGCTGGGCACGGCGGAAAGGCCGATTCACTTCACTTCGTATAACGATGATCTGGGGGGCGATACCAACCAGGATGGCCAAGATGAAGAACCGACCCAACCGAGTGGCGGGGATTGGGGCGGCATCAAATTCCGAAGCGGTTCGACGGGCGCGTTGGCCTATGTGCATCTGCGCTACGGCGGTGGGTATAGCAGGGGATTGCTCGAAATCGACAATGCCCAGGTCACTTTGGTGCAATCTCACCTGACGGACAGCAGTAAGGACGGAATCTGGTATGGCGAGTACCTGCTGGCGGGAAATCCTCCCGCCATTCACCAGTGCAACATCTTTGGCAACGCAGCGTACGGCATCAGAAATGCCGATTCCAAAGAGGTGGATGCCACCCAGGTATGGTGGGGCGACGCGACCGGGCCCTATCACAAAACGCTCAATCCGACAGGCCAGGGCGATGCGGTAACGGATCAGGTTTTGTTCAGTCCCTTCCTGACGGGGCCGATCGGTACGACCATCGGAGTTCAAATCGCTCAACAGCCGCAGAGCCAAGTGGCCACCAATGGCCAAACGGTGACCCTGACGGTTCGGACGACAGGAACCTGGCCGATCACCTATCAATGGCATAAGAACGGGGTGCCGATCGCCGAGGCGATGGGTGCCACGTTGGTGTTGGACAATGTGCAGGCGGTGGATGCCGGGATCTATACGGTGGTGGTGAGCAACGCGTCCGGGAGCTTGACCAGCGCGGCGGCCACGCTAACCGTCACCGTGAACCAGCCTCCCATCGTGAGCCTGACCAGTCCGACTAACAACGCGACCTTCACCACGCCGGCGACGATCGCTTTGGTTGCCAGCGCCTCGGACAGCGACGGCACCATCGCCAAGGTCGAGTTCTTCGCCGGCTCGACCAAACTGGGTGAAGACACCACGGCCCCATACAATTTCACTTGGAACAACGTGGCCGCTGGAACGTATGCTTTGTCCGCAAAGGCCACGGATAATCAGGGGGCGATAACAACGTCAATCGCTGTTGCCATTACCGTAAGCAGCACCGTTCCCCCGGCATCCACTTTGATTTATACCTTCACCACGCTGGCGGGAAACGCCCCCAGTTGGGGCGATGTCGATGGCACCGGCAGCGGGGCGCGGTTCAACATGCCAACCGGCGTCGCCGTGGACAGCGCGGGCAACGTTTATGTGGGGGATTGCTATAATGACACGATTCGGAAGTTGACACCGGATGGGGTCGTGACGACGCTGGCGGGCTTGGCGAGAACCTGCGACAGCGCCGACGGCACGGGCAGCGCGGCACGGTTCTGCCAGCCAGCCGGCGTAGCGATGGACGGCGCGGGCAACCTCTATGTGGCGGACAAATACAACTTCACGATTCGGAAGGTGACGCCGGGCGGAGTCGTGACGACGCTGGCGGGTTTGGCGGGAAGCCGTGGCTACGCCGACGGTACGGGCAGCGCGGCGCGGTTCAACTATCCGGAGGGCGTGGCGGTAGACAGCGCAGGTAACGTGTATGTGGCGGACACCGGATACGACACGATTCGGAAGGTGACGCCGGACGGGGTGGTGACGACGCTGGCGGGCGATGTGAATATGGATGGGAGCGCCGACGGCACGGGCAGCGCGGCGCGGTTCTACGAACCAAGAGGATTAGCGTTGGACAGCACGGGCAACCTGTACGTCGCAGATTCTATGAACCATACGATTCGGAAGATGACGCCGGGCAGGGTGGTGACGACGCTGGCGGGCTTGGCGGGAAGCAGTGGCAGCGCCGACGGCACGGGCAGCACGGCGCGGTTCGACCACCCAACCGGCGTAGCAGTGGACAGTGCGGGCAACGTTTATGTGGGGGATACCTATAATGACACGATTCGGAAGGTGACGCCGGACGGGGTGGTGACGACGCTGGCGGGCTTGGCGGGAACCAGTGGCAGGGCCGACGGCACAGGCAGCGCGGCACGATTCCAAGACCCAAGTGGCATCGCGGTTGATAGCGCTGGCACATTGTACGTGGCGGATGCAAATAATAACACGATTAGAATTGGCGCTCCCACTCACTGGAGCCTGCCCACGATTACGCTATCCCCGCAGAGTCAAGCGGTTGGGGCTGGCAGCCGAGTGGTTTTTACGGTGACCGCTACGAGCACGACGCCGTTGACCTATCAATGGCGGAAGAACGGGGCTGACATCGCGGATGCCATCATCTCCTGCCTGATCCTGAACAACGTGCAGGCGACAAACGCCGGCAGCTACGCAGTGGTGGTGAGTAACGCGTCGGGTTCCGTTACCAGCGATCTGGCGATATTGACAGTCAACCAACCGCCAACGGTGCGGTTAATCAGCCCCACCAACAACGCGACGTTGATCGAACCCGCGACGATCCTGATCGAGGCCAGTGCCTCTGATGCCGACGGCACAGTTGCCAAGGTCGAGTTCTATTCCAATACCACGAAACTGGGTGAAGACATGACAGCGCCCTACACCTTCGTTTGGGAGAATGTGGACATGGGTCAGTACTCGCTGACCGCCAAAGCAATCGATAACGCACAGTTTTCAGCCATATCGAGTGCGTCTGTGGTAATCGTAGAGCCTTCGACACAGGCGACCACGGTCGTCATCTTCCCGCCACGGTCTATCGCGGTGCCGGGAGCAACAGTGACCTTCGCGGCGATGGTTGGTGCTCCACGGCCTTTGACCTGCCAGTGGCAAAAGGAGGGCCAAGACATTTCCAGGGCGACGAACATGATGCTGACGCTGCCGAGCGTGCAGTCAGCGGACGCGGGGAATTACACGGCCAAGATCGTCAGTGTGGCTGGGAGTGCAACCAGCGAGGCGGCCACGCTGACGGTGGTCAAAGCGGTGACAACACCCGTATTGTCGATCGAGTTGGCGAATGGAGCGCCGCGCCTGACGGTCACTGGAACCAGCGGCGGGACGTATGCTATTCAGGCTGTGACGGATTTATCACCCAGCAACACTTGGCAGACGATGGCCAATGTACAGACGAGCGGCAGCACGGGGAGTTGGACAGACGCTCCTCCCGCAGGTCAACAATCGCGTTACTATCGAGCGCTGGGTCTGGGCGGCGGGCCGGCGGAGGCAATCGTGCCGATCGATGCGTTTCAGGGCGGCGCTCTGACATTGACTGATGGAGCGGCGGTATATCTGCCGCCGACCTTCAACACGAATGCTATGACGGTAGGTCTTAGTAGAGTGAACAACGAGACGGGACAGTCGTGTAGCAACGGTGTGGTTGTCTCCCCTGAGTATTCACTCTACATATCCGCCACCGATATGTTGATCGGGAATCTCTATGTGACTGTGCCCCTCAACAAAGACCTTCTACCGATCCTTTCTGACCCGGCCTCGGTGCAGGCGACTCTGTCTGCGGAATACTGGGACAAAAGCGCACAGGCGTGGGTACATATCGGCTCGACTGTGTTTTATGATCCTGTCCGGCAGACACTTACATTCGCTGTGGCGATTGCCGAGTTCACGACTCTTGCGGCGAACTCTGTAACTCCTAAACTGAGGGATGGGTATGAGTTGCGTGCAACCTGCGTGGCCAGAGAGAGAGCCACGTGCAATGGAGATACTTTCACGATCTCTTTTTACCCACCCGGCGATGCGGACGGCGATGCAATTCTAGGCAACCTGGTGTATACGAATTCAAACCGCACGCAGCCCAGTATAGGGCCATGCGGCCTGAGCCCCTATAACTTTATTCGAGATCTGGAAAGCGCTCTTATCACAGCGTATGTCGGCCTGACCAATATCCAAAGTACGGACAACTCCTATCTGTTTGCACCTTATGCGCGCTCACCAATCTCGGTTCACGTTGCGAATACGGGTGCGAACGACGGCAACACCTCATGGGGAGGAGATATTCTCCTTTCAAATACGCGTCTTACAAGCTGGCTCAAAGTCCGAGAGGTCGCGGCTCACGAGTTGGTCCACAGGTTTCAGGGGGCATGTTACAATTCGTGGCCACTCGGATGGTATGAAGCGATGGGAAATAGGTGGTTCATCGAGGCGGCTGCTCAGTTTTACAGCGCGCAGGTTTGCGGAGTGAGCGGCTCTCCATCCTATGAATCCGTTCGGGCCAGTTCAGAGGAAAGGAGACGAATATACTGTGATGACGGGGACGGGTACCTCACAGAGTACCTCACTTCAGGCTTACAATTTAACAGCGACCAGAATTACTATGCTGTTGGGCACTTCCTTGAGTACCTCGATCTAAAATGCCCTGGTATTATTGCGGATACTCTTGCATCCAGGACCACCGGCGGCAGTGATGCGTACCACCTGCGGTCGGTACTTATGGAAAGGCGTAAAGGAAACTCGGACCAAACCGTCGTGGGTGACATGCTCACAGAGTATCTTAAAAATACTTTCACCAGCCCAGAATCGTTGGACGGGATTGGCTACCATATAAAGAATAACTTATTGAACGCTACAATGGCTTCCGTTTTCAGCTCTGGAATCAACCAGCCTGTTAGCACCTTAGTCTTCAGCGAGGGATCGGATAAAGACCCCACCGAAAGGGCTTACTATCGTCTCACGAAGACCATGCCGCCTTTATCAGCAACTTATGTGCGAATGGATGCACGAATGCTCAAGAAGCGTGACGCTCTCCTCGTAATTCAGGCATCCGTCACTCACCGTGAACACTGGTTAAAGGCATTCGCCTACGCGATGACCAACAGCACCAGCACCCTCGACAACGCGGCTTACGACTTTAGTACTCCAGCCGACCTTGGCTTGGCATTTCCATACGATGGAAGCCTTGCTTTTGGTTTGTTCGGAGGCACTACAGATGATTCGGTGCAGACAGTTGAGCATACTATCATAAACCGGCACGAGTTACTGGAAACACCCCTTACAGTGCAATATTATATTTTGCTAAGGCCAACAATCGAATACCTATTTGACTTAGGTCCTGAAGGGGGACTGTTGGTTTGGAAAACAGGAGGGATTGGAGATCCTAAGGGTCTCCCACGAGAGCTTATCTCAGGCTATGACGTGTACCGCCAAGGAGTCAAGCTCAATTCCGAACGCATTCAACCGCCCGCTGTGCATGATCAGAAGGTTCTCTTTGGCAGTAACTTAATTGATATGTCGCGAGATGAGGTTGAGGATTTTACTGTTGTGATCAATGACATCTACGGCAACAGTTGGCCGCCGATTAAAAAGATCTCAATCAGCCCATTGAAATGTTCGATGGGTTTGAATTCAACCAGCGAATTCACAGCCAGCACTGAGGGCGTCAAAGACCCGTCAGTAGCCTGGAGCCTCAAAAATGGCGCGCTTGACGGGGATCTTTTTCAGCAGACGGCGACCACGACGCAATACAGGAGCCCGTTTGATCTAGCCGGCACCAATTATATCGTGGCTACCAGCGTTGAAGACCCAAAGCTCTTTGCCGAAGCCACCGTCATTGTGACCGGCTCCATCGAAGTGACACCCGTAAACACAACGATCGTTCTGGGCGAAATGGTCAACCTCACCTTCAAGGTGACGGGGGTCGCCGACAAGGCTGTCACCTGGCACGTGCAAGAGGGAGACAACTCCGGTTCGTTTGCGTTCCCTGCCCCAGGCTCGGTGGTCTTCACGCCCTCCGTGCTTGGGAATCTTACTCTGGTCGCGACCAACGCGGCGAATGCGACGCTCAAAGGCGTGGCGCATGTGCTGGTCCGGTTCCCGATCGACATCGCGTACCGCAACATCACCGCGAACACCACCGAGTACACCGCCCAGCCTCGCGGTGGTGTGCCGCCGTACTCCGACTTCGTTTGGTATTACGGTTACATGCAGAACAAGACCACGAACGGCAACCCGATCCGCATCAGCGGGGTGGATCGGGGCTACGATATCATAGTGAGGGCCAACGACTCCGTCGGGCACGAAGGCAGAGGGACCGACCCCTAAACAAACGTCGCATAAATGTCGCGGCGATATTTGAAACCCTGCAGGCGGCCCCGTAAGGGGGTCAGTCCCAGGGTGGTTCCAAGAAATCGTAGCGGCCGACGGCAGTCGGTGCTGATCTCAGTAATTGAGGAAGCTAACTGAACACTCCTACGGAGTTAATTTCACTGGAGGCGGGAGGGCGGCGGAACCCGGATGCGCCTTGTCGGGATTGCGCAAAGGGATGCCACTTGCCAGCTCCGAGATAGCGTGTTGTCGGCGTGTTATGAGTCTGCGGCCAGCGCGTTGCGCCATAAGGATTCCAGAGGGGGAACGATGTGGATAGAGAACGGCTTTTGGCCGTCGCCCTCCACCCAAACCGGACAGGCGGTTCTCCCGCATCCGGCTTTCCAGTTCATGGTCTTGATGGACTGGCTCAGGCACTCGACTCAAGGTTTTGGAAGAGTCGCACGTCGAGTAGGGGCGGCCGTTTGCACGGCCACCCCTCTCTCAGAACCGGACTGGCG
>JBAXTC010000435.1:0-6756 GCA_037130375.1 Verrucomicrobiota bacterium
GCCACAGACGCCACCAGGTCCCCCAAGCTCCAGCGGAGCGGCATGTTTATAGCCACAGATCCCACCGCGTCCCCCAGCTCCAGCGGAGCGGCATGTTTATAGCCAAAGTGACGGCCCCACCACTGAAGGGCTGTAGGATGCAAAATGCCATTGATGCCGCTCCGCTGGAGCTTGGCCAGGCATCCGGGGTGGGCGTTACTATAAACATGGCGCTCCTAACGGAGCTGGGAACATCTTCGTCGCTGAAGATACGTAAAAAAAGGTGCAGGCAGGGGCGGACGCACTCCAAAACCCGCCCGCCCTGCGCAACCCCGGTCTAGTCTTTGTCACCCTTTTCGCCGCCGATGTTGTTCATCAGATCGATGAGGGGCAGGAACATGGCGATGACGATGCTGCCGACGATGACGGCGAGGAAGACGATCATGATGGGCTCGAGCAGCGATGTCATGGCCGAGACGGCGTTATCGACTTCATCGTCGTAGTTGTCGGCAATCTTGAGAAGCATTTCCGGCAGGGCGCCGGTTTGCTCGCCGACATCGACCATGCTGATGACCATGGGCGGAAAGACCCCGGAGCCTTCGAGGGGGGCAGTGATGGTTTCCCCCTCTTTGACACTCTCATGAACAGCGGAAACGGCATTGGCGATGATGACGTTGCCGGCGGTCTCTTTGACAATGGTAAGAGCCTGCAAGATGGGAACGCCGCTGCTAACGAGGGTTCCGAGGGTGCGGGTGAAACGCGAGATGGCGACCTTGCTGATGACCGGCCCAATGGCCGGCATCTTGAGCTTGAATTTATCAAAAACAAGGCGGCCGAACTTGGTGCGGACGAAGAGCATGAACAGGACGACGAAAGTGGCGATACCGCACGAGGTGTAGAAAAGGTGATCTTTGACGGCCTCGCTGACGCCGAGGACGAGGCGGGTGAAGGCGGGCAGTTGGCGACCTTCCAACATGCCTTCAAATACCTGGCGGAACGCCGGCACGACCTTCACCATGAGAATCATGAGAATGGCCGTGGCGACAACGAGGACCGCGACGGGATAAAACATCGCGGCGATGACCTTGCCTTTGATCTTCTGGGCCTTTTCCATGAACTCGGAAAGGCGGTTGAGGACAACTTCAAGCACACCGCCCAGCTCGCCCGCCTTGACCATGTTGACGAAGAGGCGGTTGAAGACTTTGGGATGCTGGGCCAGCCCCTCGGAAAAGGTGCTGCCACCTTCAATCGACAGCGCAAGCTCGCCGAGAATGTTCTTGAGGGTGGGGTTCTGCTCCTGCTTTTCCAGCACTCGCAGACCGCGAAGCAACGGCAGACCGGCATCCACCAGCGTGGCCAACTGACGGGTGAAGGTCGTGAGAACCTTGGACTTTACCCCGCCGCCAAGGCCGGGGATTTTGATGTTGAGGTTGACATTGAAGCCTTTTTTCTTGCCGCCCGCCTTCCCGGCTTTTTTTGGGGCCGCTCCCCCTTTCTTGTCGGTCTTGTCCTTGGCCTTGTCGATCTCGACGATCTTGGTCGGGAACATCCCCATTTCCTTGACGCGGCTGATGGCTTCGTTCTGGCTGCCGACTTCGAGGGTGCCCTTGGTTTCCTTGCCATGAGCGTCCATGGCGACGTAATTGTATTTAGGCATACGAGGAAGGGGTCATGTGTATTTGACAACTTCTTCAATGGTTGTATCACCATCAAAGATGCTGCGCAAGCCGTCTTCGCGGAGCGTAATCATCCCCAACTCGACGGCTTTCTGGCGCATGACCACGGTGGGGGCGCGTTCGTTGATGAGATTGCGAATCGGGTCGCCAATGACGAGCAATTCAAAGATGCCCTTCCGGCCTCTGTAACCGGTGTCGTTGCAGACCGAGCAGCCGCGCCCGTAATAGAAGCTCTTCTCGCCAAGATCGTGCGGCGAAAGGTTCAGGAGGGCCAACTGGGTTTCCGTGGGCTCGAACGGGGTGCGGCAACTCTTGCAGATGGTTCGGACGAGGCGCTGGCCGATGACGGCGACCAGGGTGGAAGAAATCAGAAACGGCTCGACTCCCATATCGACCAGCCGGGTGACGGCCCCGGGCGCATCGTTGGTGTGCAGGGTGCTGAGCACCAAATGACCCGTCAGAGATGCCTGAATCGAGATCTGGGCGGTCTCGAGGTCGCGCATTTCACCCACCATGATGATGTCCGGATCCTGACGTAGGAAGGAGCGGAGGGCCTTGCTGAAGGTCAGCCCGACGGCTTCGCGAATGGCCACCTGCATGATGCCTTCGATGTCGTATTCGACCGGATCCTCGGCGGTGAGCAGCTTCGAGTCAATGGTATTAACCCGGCGCAAACACGAGTAAAGGGTCGTAGTCTTGCCACAACCGGTCGGGCCGGTAACCACCACAATCCCATTGGGCCGCTGAATGGCTTCGAGGGTGTAATCGTAAAGATACTTGGGGAAGCCGAGGGATTCAATCTCGAGATTGACCGCCGAACGATCCAAAACGCGGAGCACGACCGATTCGCCGAACTGGGTGGGAAGGGTCGAGACGCGCAAATCGATGGTCCGGTTGCCCATCGGGTATGTGATGCGGCCGTCCTGCGGCAGACGGCGCTCCGAGATGTTGAGGTTGGCCATGACCTTGAGGCGCGAGATGACCGGCAAGGCCAGATGCTTGGGTGGGGGCGACATCTCATAGAGCGCGCCGTCCACCCGATAGCGGATCTTGAACTCGGTCTCAAAGGGCTCGAAGTGAATGTCGCTGGCCCGGTCCTGCACAGCCTGGAAGACGACCAGATTGACGAAGCGGACAATAGGGGCTTCGTTGGCGAACTTCTCCATCATCGCCGCGTCGTCCATCACCGCCACCTCGTTGGCCTCCTTGGCGATCTCCGAGTCCGCACCCAGTTCCTTGAGTATGTCCGAAACGTTTTCGGTTTCCTGCGGGTAAAACTTCTCGATCGCCTTTTGAATCTGCGCCGGGTCCGCCACAACCAACTGAACATCCTTCTTGACCAGAAAGGTGAGTTCGTCGATGCGGCCGACGTTGAGCGGGTCCATCAGGGCGACCTGCAATGAAGTCCCATCGAGGGCCACAGGCAGGCATTGGTACATGTGCGCCGTCTTGGCCGGAATCAGACGCAGCAGCTCGGGCGTCAAGTCGCGCTCGCGCAAGGTAACCACCGGAGCACCCAAATGATTCGAGATGGTCTGCAAAATGGCGTCCAGGTCCATGACGCCGAAGTCCTGCAAAATCTGGATAATGGGCTTGGCGGTCCGTTTGTGCTCGCCCAAAACTTCCTCGTACTGCAAATCGTCAATGAGGTTTTGCGCCTTGACTAAGGCAAGCAGCGGATGGGAAAGGTCGTCGGACATATCAGGCCTTGCCTTCCGCATCGACACCGATGGCCTGGGCGAGCTCGAGTTCCTGTAGTTTGGCCTGGATGGTGACGGGATCCTGCGCCTTGGTAAGGACCTCTTCGCGAGCAATCATGCCGGCTAGATATTTTTCAATCAGAAAGCTGTCCAGGGTCACCATGCCGTACTTGGCGCCGGTCTGAATGTCGGACTGAATGCGGAAGGTCTTGTTGTCCCGGATCAGCGCGGCGATCGATGGGGTATTGATCATGATCTCGAAGATGGCCACCCGCCCGGGCTTGTCGATCCGAGGAATGAGCAACTGGGAAATAACGCACTGCATGACCGTGGAAAGCTGAATGCGAATCTGCTCCTGCTGGTTGGCCGGAAAGGCATTGACGACACGGTCGATGGTCTTGGCCGCGCCGGTCGTGTGCAGCGTGCCAAACACAAGATGCCCGGTCTCGGCCGCCGTGATGGCCGCGTCGATAGTCTCCAAATCGCGCATCTCGCCGACGAGAACCACGTCAGGATCCTGGCGCAAAACGCGCCGCAGCGCTTCGGCAAAGTTGGGGACATCCACGCCGATTTCGCGCTGGGTCACAATGGCTTTCTTGTGTTTGTGGTAATACTCGATCGGATCCTCGATGGTGACGATATGTGCTTCGTCGCGCTCCTCGTTGATGATGTTAATCATGGACGCGAGGGTGGTCGTCTTGCCCGAACCCGTCGGGCCGGTGACCAAAACCAGCCCGCGCGGTTTATAAAGCAGTTCCTTGGCGGATGGCGGCAGGCCGATCTGCTCCATAGTCAGCATCTTGCTGGGAATCTGCCGCAGGACGCTGCCAAAGTTGCCCTTTTCCTTAAAGACACTCACCCGGAAACGCGCCATGTCGCCGAAAGCAAACCCAAAGTCCGCGCCGCCGCGTTCGCGCACATGCTGAATGTGATCTTCCGAGGTAATGCTCCGCATCAGCTCCTCGGAGTCTTCGGGGGTTATCGAGGGCCCCTCCACCCGGTGCAAAATGCCATGCACACGAATGACAGGCGGGGTGCCCACGCGAATATGAAGGTCGGAAGCGCCTTCCGACACCACCAACTGCAAAAGATCGGACATCGAGTAGGACATGCTTAAATCCAGTTCAAATTATATCGGCAGCTATTCATAAAAATGGACAGGCGTGAAATGATTTGCTCACGATCAATCGACATCGCCCACGGTCGCGCGGATGACTTCATCGGCAGTCGTCAAGCCGGCCTGAGCCTTGCGAACGCCGTCTTCGCGCAGGGTGCGCATACCCATCTCGCGGGCCCGCGTCCGCAAGACGGACGATGGCACCTTCTCATAAATCAGCTTCCGGGCTTCATCGTCGATCACGAAGATCTCGAAAATGCCGAACCGGCCGCGATAGCCGGTGTTGTTGCAGTTGGGACAGCCTTTGCCTTTGGCGAAATTCGCGCCCTGGAGACCTGCCGCTTCCATCCCGAGCGTGCGCATCTCTGCTTCGGTGGGCAGAAAAGGGGCCGTGCATTGCTTACAGACTTTCCGCACCAGCCGCTGGGCCATCAAACCCCGGGTCGAGGAAGCGACCAAAAACGGTTTGACACCGATGTCGATGAGGCGGGTGACGGCGCTGGGGGCGTCATTGGTATGCAGGGTGGAAAACACCAAGTGACCCGTGAGGGAAGCATTGATCGCGATGGTCGCAGTCTCCAGATCGCGGATTTCCCCAATCATAATCACGTTGGGTGCCTGGCGCAGAATGGACCGGAGCGCGGCGGAAAAGGTCAGCCCGACCGCCTCGGCCACCTGCACCTGGTTGATGCCCGCCAGCAAATATTCCACCGGATCCTCAACCGTGATGATCTTGCGATCTGGCCGGTTGATGAAATGGAGGCAGGAATAAAGCGTCGTGGTCTTCCCCGAACCGGTCGGCCCGGTGACCAGCAGGATGCCGTCCGGCAACCCAATAAGCTTCTCGAAGGTCTGCTGGTCGTCGGTGAAAAAGCCCAGTTCCGGCAAGCCCAAACGCAACCCTTCCTTGTCCAGGATACGCATGACGATGCTTTCGCCGTGATTGGTGGGCAAACAAGACACGCGCAAGTCGATGAGCTTGCCGCCGACGCCCGTCTGGATACGGCCATCCTGCGGAATGCGATGTTCGGAAATCGACATGTTGGACTGAATCTTCAAGCGGCTGATGATCGCCGGCTGCAGCCGTTTGGGCGGGGCCTTCATCTCATGCAACATGCCATCGATGCGATACCGCAAACGGAATTTCTTCGCCAATGGCTCCAGATGAATGTCCGATGCGCGCATCTTGAAGGCATCGACGATGATGGAATTGACCAGCTTGATGAGCGGCGCATCCGCTGCCACGACTGCGCCGTCGGCGCCGGCCGCCGACTCAACCTCGACGTGCTCCCGGGTGAGATCCTCGATGACTTCCTTGTAACGCGGGTCCGCCATCGCGCCACCGCTCCGCTCCACATAATACTTGCCGAGCGCCGACTCAATGTCGGACTCGGATGCGACCTGCATGCTGATATCCATGTGCAGCAAGTGCTGCAGGCTGTCGATCGTGTCGAGATCCGAAGGGTCGGACAGGGCAACGGTGAGGCTGTTCTCGTGCCTATAGATGGGAACGACGCGATACTTTCTGGCGATGTGCCGCGGGACGGCCGCGATCACATCATCGGCAATCTTCAACTCCTTCAGGTTAACCACCTCGGCACCGAAATGCGCGGCCTTGGCCTGGGTCACATCCTCGGGTCGAATAACCTTGTTGGCCACCAGCAGGTCCACCAAACCCACACCGGCGGCTTCGGCTTCGCGCCGCACTTCTCCCACCTTGTCGGCGGAAACGAAGGCCAGATCCACCAGGATGTCAGCCAGATAGTCGTCTTTTTCAGCCACAATTCAATTTGCATCACCCACGTGTGTCGTGGAAATGCGGGGAAGAAATTGCCAGAGATTCTTGCGATGTCAATGCGCGCGTTGGGGGGGGGCAGCAATTCTCACTTACCCCCCCTCTCCAACCCCTTCCAATCCCCAAACCCACCTCCCACCATTCCTCCTCACCCCGCCCCGGAGCGCCGGCTTTAGCCGGCTTACACCGCACCTCCTGCCCCTAACGATCTCGCTCCTCGACCGTCCAAAGCCCGCTCACCCCGCCTCCAACCCTTCCCACTCCCCAAACCCATCCTCCCATTCCCCCTGCCCCGCCCAATCAGCCGCACCTCCTGCCCCCTAACGATCTCGCTCCTCGGCCGTCCAAAGCCGGCTCAAGCCGGCGCTCCCTCCCTTCCTGATCCGCCAATAGCCGAACTGAAGACCCAATCCGCGCTGGCCCCACCATTCATTCTCACCCCGCCCCGGAGCGCCGGCTTTAGCCGGCTTACACCGCACCTCCTGCCCC
>JBAXTC010000436.1:0-6743 GCA_037130375.1 Verrucomicrobiota bacterium
TTGAACTTTGAACCTTGAACTTTGAACCTTGAACTTTGAACCTTGAACTTTGAACCTTGAACTTTGAATAGAGACGGATGTGACCCTCTGGACGCTTATTCGCCGCAGTTTGCGCTTTCATGGGCGCGCGCAGATGGGTGTCGTGCTGGGCGCAGCCATTGGCAGCGCGACCCTGGTCGGGGCGCTGATTGTGGGCGATTCAGTCCGGGAGAGCCTCACCGACATGGCGCTGCGCCGGTTAGGCAGCTTACACTTTGCCCTCAGCGCGCACGATCATCTCTTCCAGACCAGCCTGGGGCCGCGGCTTCGCGCCATCTCTCCGCCAGACTTAATCCGCACCGGGTCCACTCCCATCGTCAGAATTTATCCCTTCTCCGCATCCCCGCGTTCCTCAGCGCTCGCGTTTCCCGGCATTGCTACTCGACAGGACGGGGCCGCGCGTGCAAACCGTGTCAATGTGCTTGGCGTGGAGACGGGCTCATGGCCGCATCTGGCGAATTGGGGCATGCTCTCCCCGGAACTCTGGGTTACGGGGCCGGACGAGGATGACCCTGCAGGCAGGCGAGTTTCGACTGAGGAGTTTCAGCGTAGAAAAAACATCACTGCGCAGTGGAAGTCCGGTGAGACCGCGTTCATTAACGAGACGCTGGCCCGGCAGCTCACCGCCCGGGTCGGCGATGAAATCATCGTGCGCGTGCGTAAACCGACCGCCCTGGGGTTGGATGCGGCGATCAGCCCGCGCAACGAGAATACTGTCGCCATCCGACTTAAGGTCGGTGCGATCTTGACCTCGGACATGCTCGGCGACTTGGCCCTTACGGCGCAGGCGGCTCCGCCCGCGAACCTGTTTCTACCCTTGGGATTCTTATCCGACAAACTCGGCGTCGCCGACCAAGCCAATCTGATGGTCGCGGGGCCCGTTCTCGTGCAACCGAAGGCCGGTCTGTGGGATGGCTTGCGCAAGCGCCTGGCGCAATGGCTCTGGGCGCATGCACCACGAACCCGGTTCTACTTATCGAAAGGAATGCCTCCTTACTACCGGCCAGATCCTTCCAGCCTGGCTGGGCGCGCTGCCCGCAGTCTTGATCCCAAACACGAGATGCCAATCCCGGATAAACTGGCGCTGCCCTGGCTTAACACGGAGCTGGCACGCGCTTGGCTGCCTGAAGACGCCGGGCTTTCCGTGCGTGCCGTCGAACAGCCGGTGACTACAACCGGCGGGGAGTACATCCAACCATTCGTCGAGGTGATCAGCTCGCGCATCTTCCTCGAACCGTCTGTTGCCGCCGCCGCGCTCAGGTCCAGAACCACCCTGCTGACCAATCACACGGGGTTCACGGAAGATAAGGCGGGCGACGTCGCCTTCTGCCAGTTTGTCACGAATGGCCTGCCGGTTCTCACCTACCTGGCCAACCTCATTCGCGCGGGTGACCGCGCCACGCCGTATTCGATGGTTACGGCAGCGGGTGGCGCGTTTGTGCCTTCGGACATGCGAGACGATGAGATTCTCGTCAATCAGTGGCTGGCGGACGACTTGCGAGTCAAACCGGGCGATTCCATTGACTTGAGCTACTACGTTGTGGACTCCGGCAGCCGCCTGGTCGAGCGCACCAATTCGTTTCGCGTGCGTCAGATTGTGCCGCTGGCAGGCATCTATGCCGACCGGACGTTGATGCCCGAGTTCCCGGGGCTGGCCAAGGCCGAGAGCACCCATGACTGGGACGCGGGCTTTCCGCTCGTTTACCCGATACGCGACAAGGACGAGGCCTACTGGAAAGCCTGCCGTGGCACGCCGAAGGCGTTTGTGACCCTGGCCGCCGGCCAGGCAATGTGGGCCAACCGCTACGGGGCGCTGACGGCCATCCGATACGAAGTGCCCTCCAATACCTTCGCCAGCACTTGTCGGGATGCCGTATATCGCAACGTGTTGGCGAATCTAACGCCGGCGGCCGTCGGACTCCGTTTCGAGCCGGTACGCGCGCAGGCCCTCAATGCGGCGCAACAGGCCCAGGACTTCGGGCAACTATTCCTGGGCTTCAGCATCTTCCTCGTCGTGGCCGCATTGCTGCTGATGGCGCTGCTATTTCAGTTCGGACTGGAACAACGCGCCACCGAAGTGGGCACGCTCCTGGCACTCGGATTCACGCCCAAACTGGTGCGGCGATTGTTCCTGGCGGAGGGGGCCGTGCTGGCGCTGGCAGGCAGCCTTTTTGGGGCGCTGGGCGGCATCGCCTACGCCAAAGCCATGTTGTGGGGCCTGGCCACCTTGTGGCGCAGTGCCGTGGGGCCTTCCACGCTGCAGTTCCATGTGACGGCGGCCACTTTGGTTATCGGCGCCTGCACCGGCACGGTTGTCGCGATGCTGACGATCTGGCTGACGCTGCGCAAACAAGCGAGCCAGCCGCCGCGCGAGTTGCTGGTGGGGGAAATCCGAAGTCCAAAGTCCGAAGTCCAAAGTCGGGGAGTGTGGATCGCGGTGGGCTCGGGATTGGCGGCAGCGGCTATCGTCATTTGGGCGTTGTTCCAGGGCGAGACCGCAAACGCCGGGGCATTTTTCGGCGCGGGGGCTTTGCTGCTGGTAGCCGGCCTGGCCTGGGCTGCGGCATGGCTCGGCCGGCTGGCGCGAGAAGCTGGCACGGCGCGGCTCACGCTTGGTGGCTTGGGATTGCGCGGTTGCGCGCGGCGACGCAAACGCAGCCTCGCAACCGTCGCGCTGCTGGCGTGCGGCTCTTTTCTCATTGTTGCCATCGGCGTGTTCCGGTTGGACGCAAACCGCGATGCCATCAAACGCACTTCCGGCACCGGCGGGTTTGCCTTGATCGGCGAATCGACCATGCCCGTCGTGCAGGATTTGAATGCCAAATCGGGCCGGGAGTTCTTTGGACTCGGCCCGGACGCGCTTGCGGGTGTCGATGCGGTGTCGATGCGCGTGCGTGCGGGGGATGAGGCCAGTTGCCTGAATTTGAACCGGGCCCAGAAGCCGCGCTTGCTCGGCGTGAAGCCCGAGTTGCTGGCGGGCCGGTTCACCTTTGCGAACGTAGCCAAGGGCCTTGATCGAGGTGAGGGTTGGGAACTGCTCCATTGCAAGAACGGCCGACCCAAAGAGGCTCCGGAGGGGAAATCCGAAATCCGAAATCTGAAATCCGAAATTGATCAGAGCCGACTTACGTCGGCTGCTGCGGAACTGGACGAGATCGCCGCTATTGGCGATGCCAATTCGATTCAATGGGCGCTCGGCAAGAAGGTCGGGGACACGATTGATTACGTGGATGAGCAGGGGCGGGCTTTTAAGCTGCGATTAGTCGGGGCGGTGGCGAATTCAATCTTGCAAGGGAGCTTGCTCATCGATGAGGCGGAGTTTGTGAAGCGCTTCCCAGGCGAGAGCGGCTATCGCATGTTCCTCATGGATGCGCCGTCAAATTCCGTTTCGCAAGTTTCCGCCACCCTGTCCCGCGCTCTGCAGGATGTGGGCCTCGAATTGACACCGGCGGTGGAGCGTTTGAACGCCTTCAATGCAGTGCAGAACACCTACCTGGGCACATTCCAGGTTTTGGGCGGGCTGGGGTTGCTGCTGGGCAGCGCCGGTTTGGGAGTGGTGGTGCTGCGCAACGTGCTCGAGCGGCGTGGCGAACTGGGCTTGCTCGTGGCGGTGGGATTTCGCCGGCGAGCGCTGCAGCGCCTGGTCTTGAGCGAGCACGGCGCATTGCTGGGCCTGGGCCTGGGTATCGGGATCGCTGCGGCTGCGGTCGCCGTGCTCCCGGCGATACTGTCACCCGGGATACAACTACCTTATGCTTCGTTGGGCGTGACCTTGGGCGCGGTGCTGCTGAATGGCACTTTCTGGACGCAACTCGCCTCGTGGTATGCCCTGCGCGGAAACCTCTTGCAGGCGTTACGGAATGAATGATGCCGCCGGAAAACGCCTATGACTTCAGCGCGCAAGCTCACAAAGAAATTGATTGGGCTGCTGTTAACGTGTCTCTTTATTGTGCTTATGCTGCGATGGTTTGAACATAGCCAGGTCTATCATCCGGACCGGGTTCTGACCGCGACCGGCGCCGAACTTGGCCGGTCGTTTGAAGATGTATGGTTCAAGGCCAGCGATGGCATCGAGCTAAACGGCTGGTTTTTCCCGGCAAACACCAATTCCCCTCGCGCGCGTCTGGCGATGCTGGTTTGTCATGGAAACGCCGGCAATATCGGCGACCGGCTCGACACCTGCGCGGCGTTGCTGGCAACGGGCGTAAGTGTCTTCCTCCTGGACTACCGGGGCTACGGCCGGAGCCAGGGGCGGCCGAGCGAGGAGGGCACCTATCGTGATGTTCAAGCCGCTTATCAATGGTTGCGGCAAAAAGGGTTTCCTGGAACGAACATCATTGCGTTCGGTGAATCGCTGGGCGGTGGCGTCGCGACCGAGTTGGCGGTTCGCGAAACGGTGGGCGGGTTGGTGTTGCAAAGCACGTTCACCAGCATCCCGGACATCGGCGCAGAGTTATTCCCCTGGCTGCCGGTGCGCTGGATCGCAAAGATCCGATACGACACGCACGCCAAACTGCCGCGGCTGAATATCCCCGTGCTGGTGATGCACAGCCGGGTTGATGAAATAATCCCATTGCACCACGGTCAGAAGAATTTTGCCGCAGCCAGCCAACCCAAGCTCTTTTGGGAACTCAACGCCGGCCACAACGACGCGCTTGACGATCGCGAACATTTCATCGCCGGCCTGGAACAATTTCTGCCAATGGTGGAAACTGCTCGCCCCACCGCCCGTTGAACGAGCACTTTCTTCGTTACAATCGGAACTGGGGAATCTTCGTCAGCTCCCCGTTCTTCATCGCTGACTTATGAGCCACGATGCCGCCGACGGTCATGTTCAGGGCTTGGGCGACATCGACGAGTGGTTTGCGGTCCTGGAGTATCGCTGTAACGAATTCATCCATAAGGTAGCCATGCGAACCTCCGTGACCTCCGGCCGCTACCCCGGGAGGCAATGGCGGACGTTGGAGATCGGGCAGTTCCTTTTCGAGCCCTTCGTATTTGCTGTAGAACGAACCATTCTGCCCGCGAATGCGACCCATCTCCCCGCCGTAACCTGGAGAATCCCAACTCACACCCATCCGCGACATGCCCCCTTCGCTGGTGCGAAAGAGGGCGATTTCAGTCCCGAACGGATTCTGGTAAGGGTTATTCGCCGGCTGTAAATGGTGGATCACGCTCGGCATGCCCATGCAGCTTACTTCAGTGAAGCTGCCGCCCGTCACGCCCACATAATAGGCGTTCGAGTGTGTGGGATACCATTGCGGCGGCAGGCCGATGCGCCAGCCCTTGTAAGAATCAATGGGCGTGGACATATAGTGAAAATACTCCCCTTCGGAATACAGAAGTTTGCCAAGCTTGCCGGCATTGTAGAGCTGGCGCATCGCGTAAAGGTCATCGTGGAAGTACGAGGTCTCAAACATCATATACTTCCGACCGCTGGCTTTTACGGTGTCGAAAAGCTTGTGGGCATCCTCGATGGAGCCGAAGACCGCGGGCACAGCCGAGGCGACGTGTTTGCCGTGTTTGAGAACGTCGATGCAGTGTCGCGCGTGACTGGGGGCGTCAGTGGCAACGAATACGGCCTCGATCCGGTCGTCTTTGACCAACTCTTCGAGGGAAGGGTAGGTCTTTTCACAGCGGGTGGCTTTGGCCAGCCCGGCGCACCGATCTGGCAACAGATCGCTGACCGCCACCACCTCGACGTTCGGGTGGTCTTGAAAGCCGAACGCAGCCCCAAACTGGCACACGCCGTAGCCGACCAGCCCGACACGAACCTTGCGATCGGAGACGGGTTTCCAGCCTTTGGAGGCTTTCGCATCGGTCGGTGCCTGCTCGAATCCCTGAATCACTTTATCCTGGGCGGAGGTCGTCTGCTGCACCGCGAGGGCTGCGGAGCCCAAGCCAACGGCATGCAAGAACGAACGCCGGGTGAGGAAATTGATCGGGGTCTGCGTCTCTGACGCTGCGTGGGCCTTAGAGTTCTGACGAATATCGAATTTCATGGCCTCAAACTTGACCGACTTTGAAGTGAGGTCAAGCCGGAACCAGCAGTCTCACTTCGAGATAATCCGCTTCCGCGTCGAACCAGACTTTTACTTTGTCGGCCATATATCTTCTCCGGCTTTTGGTTTGTCGGTCAGGTAGGCCGTAACCACAAACGCATCCTTCTCTTTCCATCTGTCCCATGAGGCCGGCTGGATACTGGCCAGCGCACGAGAACGGTCAGAAATCGGGAAACTGGTGATATTCCCCAAATGCATAGTGTCACCCTGGGTGGCCCCGCTGACGATGATCGTTGAGGTATTCATGACTTTGGAGCCGAAAACCCCTTGCCCCAAACTCACGAGCACTGTAAGGCGCCGCCCCAGAAGCAACTCTCTGACTGGGCGAGCATCCACTTGGTTAAGAACTGTGCTCGGGATAATGAACCCCACCGGCGCCCCGTTTCTGGCCGAGGATGTCGGCGGAGAGGACTGAAAACTCGTATGGGCTGTCGGGATAGTAGAGGCCGCGCAGGATGTCGCGCAGGAGCTTGTCGTCGAGTTCGAGCGCCAGGGTAAGTTCATCGGGGGCTTCGTGGCGGTCCTTTTCCCGTTTGAAGTGGAAGAGGCCGGAGTTGTAGCGGACGTCGGCGGCATCCACTTCTGATGTGCCGCGTTTGCCTTTGCTGGATTCGGCGAATTTGTCGAAGGAGCCTTTGAGGA
>JBAXTC010000437.1:0-6741 GCA_037130375.1 Verrucomicrobiota bacterium
CAAATTTGCCACGCTGGCCGAGGTCAACCAGTTCCTTCTGCACTGGGAGAAAACGGTGGCCGATGTGCGCATTCATGGAACAACCAAGTGCCAGGTGGCAGAACGGTTCCGTCTGGAGCAGCCTTGCCTGACGCCGCTGCCAGACTCGCTGTTCCCTTGCTTCCAGGAGGCACCCCGCACGGTGCATCGCGATGGCCATATCGAGGTGGCCAAAGCCTATTATCACGTCCCGCCCGAATACTTGCAGCGGGAGGTGTGGGCTCGATTCGATAGTCGGGAGGTGCGGATTTTCATCCCGGATAAGGTCGGCGCTTTAAAGCAAATCCAAGTGCATCGGCGCCTCCAACCCGGCCAGTTCACCAACGCCCGGGGTATCGGCGGTGGCCAGGGCAGCCTCCAGGCCAATATGGATTACTGGCTCAAACGCGCTTGCAACTTGGGCACCTCGTGCGAGCAGTGGGCCAGCGCGGTGGCCACCAATCGGGGCATTGGGGGCTTGCGCACGTTGATGGGGTTGGTGGGTCTGATCGACCGCCATTCCTTCCCGGCGCTCAATCGGGCCTGCGAGCGGGCCTTGGCCAAAGGAACCTGGCGTTTGCGTGATGTCAAAGCCCTGCTGGCCGCCAAGGAAATCCAGACTCAAATCACTTTTGAAGAGCACCATCCTCTGATTCGCGATCTCAGCGAATATGGCATCTTCATTCAAAAACAAACACAAACCCAAAACGTATGAATCAAAACCTCGTTCAATATGCCCGCCAACTCCGACTCTCCGGCCTGTTAGCCAGCCTGGAGCTACGCCTGTTGGAAGCCAGCACTCATCAACTGCCCCATGAACAGTTCTTGGAACTGGCCTTCCAGGATGAACTCAATGTCCGCCAACAACGGGTCATCGATAAACGCACCAAAGCCGCGGGCTTCCGGGATCACAAAACCCTGGAAGATTTCGACTGGACCTTTAATCCCGCCATCAAGCGCCAGCAGATGTATGAGCTGGCTTCCGGCCAGTTCATTCGCCAGCGCCGCGATGTCCTGCTGGTGGGCCCGCCCGGCTTGGGCATTATGCCGGGAACTGGATTATGCCGGGCGGTGTTGAGATTTGCCCCTAAAGAAACGACCGGCACGGCTTTCGGCCCGGCATAATCCGACGGCGGATCTACAAGTTCCGGAGGAACTGAAGCAGGTCGTCCGTTGGGCGATAACGACCCGCTTTTCCGTTAATGGGCCTGGCCTTGGCGAGTATCTCCTCCTTCAATGCCAGATTGGCATCAAGATAGATTTGGGTGGTTTCCACCGACTCGTGCCCCAACCAGAGCGCAATCATGGCCCGATCAATGCCAGCCTGCAGCAACTCCATGGCGGCTGTATGGCGCAGCAAATGTGGCGTGACCCGCTTTTTGACCAGCGACAAACATTTCAGCCGAGCTGCCGCTACATGTTTGTTCACCAAGTCCTGGACGGCGTCTGCGCTGAGCCTCCCGCCCGAGAGGCTGGGGAAAAGGAACTTGCTTGCGAATGGCCAGGGTTCCTTCATCCAAGCCTCCAGCACACGTCGAGTCGTTTTCGAAAGGGGTGTGCAGCGTTGCTTGCGACCTTTGCCGACACATTGGATGTGCGCGCCGGGCCCAAGGGTAACATCCTCACGGCAAAGCCCAGTGAGTTCCGACAAGCGCAAGCCGGTCTGCATGGCAACCAGAAGTAAGGCGTAATCTCGCCGGCCCAGCCAGCTCTTGGAGTCTACGGCGCCAAGCAGCGCCTCGACTTCTGCGTGCGTCAAGAACCCGATCAGTGGGCGCTGGCAGCGTTTGCTGGGTATAGCCAGTACCCGCTGGATCATGCCGCTCTGTTCGGGGGTTTCCAGTGCAACAAACCGAAAGAAAGAACGGATTGCCGCCAGGCGGAGATTACGCGTGCATGCCGTGTTGTTCCGTTCAGCCTCAAGCTGATCCAAGAAGTCACTCACCAGTGATGGGCCGAGATCCTTGAGCGCCAGTTGTGAGGGTGGCCGGTTAAACCGTTGTTGAGCAAACACCAACAGCAAGCGGAAGGTATCCCGATAGGAAGCTATGGTGTGCGGGCTGACCCGACGCTGGGAGATGAGCCGTTTATGGAAGAAAGCTTCGAGCAAGCTACTCAGGTCAGGCTTCTGCATGGCTTGCTCCTTTCCACCTGCGGTCCAGCCGTTTTGCCGCAGCTTCAGTCAGTTCAGCCGTGCAAGTGAGATACCAGTACGTGCCGGTGATGAACACATGGCCCAAGTAAGTCGAGAGTACCGGCAGTAATGGAGCAACATCCTTTCCGGTCCGATACCACCGCACCAGCGTCGCCACCGCGAAGCGGTGCCGCTTATTCCGAGCTCGGAATAAGCGGCATTATTCCGAGCGCCGGATTATTCCGAGTGGATCTTCATAATCTCGCAAAATACCGGTCGTTTTCAGCTTTTTGAGCTTTCGGACTCGGAATAATCCGGGTGTCCTTTTCCCTGAACTCCATAACCAAATAAAAGGAAAGGACAAACATGATCGATAGTTTTTATTCACCCAGCGTAAAGTTGGACCATTTGCGATGTGGCCCCTTGGGATCCCACATTGATGGCTTTGCCAACCTGTTATCGGACCAAGGGTACGCAACTCAAACTGGCCGGCAGAAAATCCGACTGATGTCTGATTTGAGTGCCTGGTTGGGCCAGAGACCTTTGGGCATCAAAGATTTGGATGAGGAGCAAATCGACGGGTTTTTGAAAAGGCAAAAGAAACAGGGTCTCTTCCACCGCGGCGACCGAGGGACCTTAGCCCAGTTGCTTCATCATCTGCGTCAGACTGGCATTATTCCCAGCCCGTGTAAGTTGGTTAGTGACAATCCAATGGATCGCATTGCCAGGGATTACGCGCACTTCCTCAGCCATCAGCGGGGGCTCAGCCAGGTTACGATCAATAACTACCTGCCGACAGCTCAACGTTTTCTGGAAGCACGGTTCGGTGCGGGAAAAGTCTGCTTGGACGAATTGCGTGTTGGCGATATCACCGATTTCATTGTTCACGACAGTTCGACCTTTTGCCCAAGGCGGGTCCAATTGACCACCACCGTACTGCGCAGTATTTTTGGCTTTCTTACTCACGAGGGCAAGATCGCGACCAATTTGGCTGCGTCTGTTCCCACCGTTGCCAATTGGCGCCTATCAGAGTTACCGCAGTTTCTGGAGCCAACGCAGATCCAAAAGCTCTTAAGCAGCTGCAATCAAAACAGTCCGAACGGTCGGCGTGACTATGCAGTCTTGCTCCTTTTGGCCCGGTTGGGTTTGCGGGCAGGAGAAGTCGTCCACTTAACCTTGGAGAACATCAACTGGGCCGCCGGCGAGGTGTTGATCCGTGGAAAAAGTGCTCGCGAGGATCGATTGCCGCTGCTTCCCGAGGTGGGCCAGGCTTTAGCTGATTATTTGAAGAAGGATCGCCCGGCTTGTTCTTGCCGCCGTGTTTTCATTCGGACGCAGGCACCGCGCCGAGGGTTTTCTGGCTCGTCTGCCATTTGCTGTATTCTCCGGCGCGCCTTGGCTCGCGCGCATCTCCATCCGCCGCACAAGGGAGCCCACTTGCTCCGCCGTTCTTTGGCGACCAAAATGCTCCGCGGAGGAGCCTCTTTGACTCAAATCGGCGAAGTCTTAAGACATCAACTGGCGCAGACCACCGAAATTTACGCCAAGGTGGACTTGGTGGCGTTGCGGGCACTGGCTCAGCCGTGGCCAGGAGGTGTTCGATGAAGTCGTTAGCCATTCAACTGGAAGCGTATTTGGAACTGCGGCGTAAGCTGGGGTTCAAACTCCGCCTGGCCGGGGGATTGCTGCACCGATTCGTGCTCTTTGCCCAAAAGAAGAAAGCTTCCGTTATCACCACGAAGCTGGCGCTGGCATGGGCCACTCAACCTGCCGATTGTCAACCTGCGCAGTGGGCCAACCGTTTGGGGATGGTGCGCCGCTTTGCCATGTATGTCAGCGGCGCTGATCCTCGGACCGAGATTCCGCCCCAAGAAGTGTTGCCGCACCGCTATCATCGAAAACCTCCTTACCTCTACAGCGACAAGGAGGTTTGCAGCCTAATCAAGGCTGCCCGGCAACTGCCTGCTCCCAACGATCTGCGCGCCATCAGCAACGCAACCTTGTTCGGCTTATTGGCCGTGACGGGAATGCGGGTGGGTGAGGCCATCGGTTTGGACCGCAAAGATGTCGACCTCCGCCAGGGGCTGCTCACCGTGCGCCATGCCAAATTCAACAAATCACGATTAGTCCCGATCCACTTCACCACTCAGAATGTCACCGGGCGGATCAAAACCAGCCACCTATGGGCGATTCAAAACCAGCCACTCTGAGGCGAGAACTTCATATCATTTATTCGATTTGGTTCAAGGGTAAAACGGAACTTTTTGCTTGGTCGTTATTTTGGATGGAGCCGGCAGCGGCCATCGCCTTCTTGGGTTGGTTTGACCGTGCTGGTTCTGTAGGCTTGTTTTCGCGGTTGGGGGGATAGGGCTCTGCAGGAGTGCAACCTGAGCACCCAAGCCGTCCGTGGATTGCGGATGCATCGGCTCCCAGCCTCAGCCAGTTCTGGGGCTGGGAGTTTTGCTTTCTGGAATACTCCGCAACCACGGCACAAAGCGAAAAACTCATCGTGATTCTCTCGACGAAGTCGCTGTTAATTACGCTGTCCACCGCACTGCCAAAGAGTTCAGTCATGTGAGGTTTCCTCATTGGTTTGGAGGGTTGGTTTTACCTCTTTGGCTGGGGTCTGATCTTTGAGGCGGTAGCTGCGGCCGGCGATGGCGATGGTTTGGGCGTGGTGGAGGAAGCGATCCAGGATGGCACTGGCGGCGGGCACGTCGCCCAGGAGTTTGCCCCAGTCCTGGATGGGGCGGTTGCTGGTCATGATGGTGGAGCGGTTTTCGTAACGGCGCATGACCACTTCCAGGAGGTATTCGCCGGAGTGTTTAGGCAGGGCCTTGAGTCCCATGTCATCAATGATCAAGATGTCGGGCTTGAGATAGCGGCGCAGCACTCGGTCTTGCTGGTTAAAGGCTTCGTCTTTGAGGAAGTCGCGCACCAGATCGAAGATGGAGCGATAGAGAACCTGAAAGTTGAGCCGAATGGCTTCGTAGCCCAGGGCCTGAGCTAAGTGCGTTTTGCCGACCCCAGGGGGGCCGATAAACAAAACATCGGTGGCCTGGCGAATGAACTGGCCGGCCGCCAGGTCATAGATCTGTTTGCGGGGGATGTTGGGATTAAAGCGCCAGTCAAAATCCTCCAGCGTTCTGAGGCGGTGGAAGTCAGCGGCCTTGGTGCGGCGGCTGAGCAAGCGTTCTTTGCGCACGTTGATCTCGTCCTGGAGCAGGTTTTCCAGGAACTCTTCATGGCTCAGACGGTTGGCGGCGGCTTCCTGCAAGCGCAGGCTCAAGGTGCCCGCCAGGCCGGAGAGCCGCAGTTGTTTGAGGGTGGATTCCAGGCTAGGGATGCTCATAAGTAATCAATTTAAGGGTGGGGGTTGCTTTGGGGAGCCGGGCGGAAACAGACCGGCACCAAATTGTCATAGGCTTGCAAGTCGCGGATGAGCGGGTGAGTTTCGATAAAGGCGAACTGCTCCTGGACCACGGGCCGGGCCAGGAGTTCCCGCAAATCGCGCAAATGCCAGGCGCCATGAGTCAGGGCCAACTGGCAGGCTTGGTCGATCTGCGGGGCGGGATGTTTCTCGGCTAGTGCCAAGAGTCCCTGTAACACGCGCAGGCTTTGTGGACCACGTTGCTGATAAAGACCTTCGGCCCACGTGCCTGCCCCCTGGCCCAGCAGCCGACAGCGGTCCAGAATCCAATCGGCACCGCGCTCGATCAGCGTGCGTTTATGGTCGTGGATATGGGCTGGGTCGGTTTTGAACTTTCCGGGTTCTTGCCGCACATGCACCGCGATGACCTCCATGCGGTCGTTGAACAGACGAACCATTTTGGCGTCCCACCGCGCCCAGACGTTTCGTCGCACATACTCCGGCGGCACCAAGTAATACGCCTTGTCCACCTCTGCGTAGCCATCGCGGTGGATTTTACGCGGAGCTTCGCTGAAGACCGGAAACAGGCTGGCGGGCAGCGGCAAGAGCTTGGACTTTTCGAGGGTCAGAAAATGCGTGCGCACTTGCTGGCGCGTGGTGCCGTGAATGCGGGTGTCGGCGACGGTTTCCTCCCAGTGAGCTAAATGCACATTCTGGGCGCCCAGACCCGCAAATTGCTTGCCGGCCAAGCCGTTGGCCTGAACGTATTTGACCCCGGCCTCCACCTTGCCCTTGTGGCGGGGCATGGCCGGCTTGGTCGGCAGGATCACGGTGCCATAGTGCTCGCAGAAGGAAACCACCTTGGGATTAAGTTCGGGCTCGAACCAATCGACCTTTTTGACAGCGGCCCGCAGGTTGTCGATGACTAGCGTCCGGACCACCCCGCCAAAATGCCGGAAAGCATTCTCCAACCCGCGGACAAAGTTCTCAGTCGTTTGTCGCCAGAAGGCCTCGGTGTAACCCTTGCGTGAGTGGCTCAAGACCACGCGCAAGACATGGGGTCGGCGGCGGCGCCCGTCCTCCACCACCCAAGCCCCCTGGCCAAAATCGACCTGGGCCTCTTGTCCCGGCTCACTCTCCATCCGCCGGAACGGCAGGGGATGAGCCAATAGCTGTTAAGCTAAGGAATGCGGTCCCCAGGACGGCGGTCGCGGGCTGG
>JBAXTC010000438.1:0-6727 GCA_037130375.1 Verrucomicrobiota bacterium
AAGGACCAGCCAAAAACGCCGACGATGGCAAAGAGCAGCAACAAGGTGCGCACGCGGCGGTGCCTGGCGACGTAGGCAAATCCGTCCAGGGCATGTTGCCAGTTGGATTCCGGCTGGACCGGTGGTATGAACCTGGGCAACCGCATCATCAAGAGACCCGCCAGGACCGCCACGAAACTGAGCCCGTTCAGGAAAAAGCAAGCCACCAGCCCTGCTTGTGCGATGAGGATCCCGGCCACGGCCGGCCCAACCACGCGGGCGCCGTTGACGATGGAGCTGTTGAGCGACAGCGCATTCATCAGATCCTCGCGGCTGGTCATTTCGACCATGAACGCCTGGCGCGCCGGCATGTCGAAGGCCATTGCCACTCCCCCGAGCGCCGCCAACACAAGGATGTGCCAGGGTCGCACCAGCCCGCTCCAGACTATCGCGGCGAACACAAACGCCAGCAGCATCATGCCGCTCTGAGTCCACAACAGGACGATTCGCTTCGGATGCCGATCCGCGACCGACCCGCCCCACAGCGAGAACAGGAGCATCGGGGCGGAACCTGCGGCGGCGACGATGCCTAGCAGGAGCTTGGAACCCGTGAGTTGATAGACCAGCCAGCTTTGGGCCGTGGTCTGCATCCAGGTGCCGGTCAACGAAACCAACTGGCCGAAGAAGAAGAGCCGGAAGTTGCGGTGTTTGAGCGCGGCGAACGTCTGCCGCCACGGCAACGCCCCATCCACCCGTCGTGGCTGGCCGGTAATCTCCTCGGGGACCGTGGTGACGTTGGCGGCCGCGTTCTCCGGTTTGGGCGGCATGACTCATCAGCGCATTCTCGGCGGCCCGCCAAACGGACTCTGGCCAGCGGGCGCCGGGGCAGCCGCTTGGACCGCGGGCAACTTAACCGCGGTGATAACGGGATCTCCTTCCTGCAAGCCGTCGGCAATCTCGGTATAAGAGCCATCGGTAATGCCGGTTTTGACGCGGACGGACTGCGGCATCAGCACCGGGTCACCGCCGCCAGGCGGCGTGTTGGTGGACATGATATAGATATTGCGCCAGGCGGGCGCCGACCGGGGCCGCGAACCCGCTGCGCCGCCCATCGGTCCGCCGCCCGGCCCGGTGCGCTGCAAGGCGCCGCTCTGGAACAACTCGCGCAGCTTGGCGCGAATCTCCGGTGACGGCTCTTCTCCGCGGTCCCGCATCTCGCGCACTCGACGCATTAACACCTCCGGCGGCTCATTGCCGGTGAGGGGCAGGGAAGCATTCTCAGCCGTCCCGACTTTGTTGGTGCCGCCCGCCTTCGCAACCTGCACCGCGTTTGTCGCGGGTGGCTTGACATCCTTGACCAAGCCTACCTTAGCCAGCAGCCGCGCCACCATGGTCTGGTTGGTGGGCGGCTCGGGGGGCTTGAAGCGGAACGCGGCGTTCGGAATCCTCAGCACGTTGGTGCGCTGGGCGGAGGTGATTGAGGTCGTCGCCGTCATCCCGGGCTTGAGCCTGAAATCCGAATTGGTGACTCCGATGACGGTGTCATAGGTTACGACGTTTTGGACCGTGATGGGGGAGTTGCGGATTTGGACGACTCGGCCGATAAAGGTGCGGTTTGGATAGGCATCCACGGTGAAGCTCACATTCTGCCCTTCCTCGACGGTCCCGACATCTGCCTCGGACACGTTCGCATCGATTTGCATATTGGAGAGATCGTTGGCGATCTGGAACAGCACCGGCGCGTTCATGCTCGCCGCGACGGTTTGGCCCACATCGACGTTGCGCGAGATGACGATGCCGTCCACCGGCGCGTAAATGGTGCAGTGGGCCAAATCCAGTTGCGAACGTTCCAGGGCTGCTTGCTTGATCTTCACCTGCGCTTCGGCCTGGTGAAGGGTGGCGACCGTTTTGTCATATTCGGATTGCGAGATGAGTTTGTCCTTGGACAGCGCTTTGGAGCGCGTGATTTCCGCCTGTTGCAGTTCGAGCGAGGCATTGGCATTGGCCAGGTCCCCCTCGGCCTGATGAACGCTGGCCTGGAAGATGGCCGGGTCCAGTTGGGCGACCACCTGGTTGGACTTGACCAGGGAATTGTAATCGGCGAACAGCTTAACGATGTTGCCGGAGATCTGGCTCCCGACCTGCACGTTGAGGACGGGATTCAGCGTTCCGCTGGCGGTCACTGCTTGTATCAGATCGCCGCGCGTGACGGCCGCGATTTGATACTGTGGCGCCTCGGCATGGTCGTTGTTGAAATACATCACGACGCCCGCTGCGGCGCCGAGCACTGCTAAAACCCAAATCAACTTCGACCAGCGGAATTTGCCGTCTTTTGCCATAATTCTTTCAACCAGACCGGTTGTCTCTAATAAGACATCTGCAGCCGCCAACAGGTTACCTGGTTTCTTTCCTCTGTCGATAGTGTTGATTGGAGCCAGGCGCTCAAGAATCGAGATGCATCCGACGAGTCGGAAACGCTTGGCAGGGAGGGCGGTTGCCTCCATTCTTAGGCAAGATGCAGCGGAACTCCGATACTGTGATCGACAAGATTCTGGTGATCGACGACGACGCAAGTTTTCGGCAGGTCATTATCAGGTTTCTATCCAAACAGGGTTTCGCGGTGGTGGCGGCTGCGGACGGGCCGGAGGGGGTGCGGATGGCTGCCGAGACGCTGCCGGAGTTGGTGGTATGCGACCTGAACATGCCCGGCATGGACGGTTACGAGGTGTTGGGGGCGCTGCGGCGCGATGGCAAGCTGGCGGGCATCCCCGTCATCTTCCTTACCGGCCAAGCCGAGCCCAGCCAGGTGCGGCAGGGCATGAACCTTGGGGCGGATGATTATCTGACCAAACCCGTGAATCTGGGAGACCTGCTGAGCGCCATCAAAGCACGGATCGAGCGCCAGAAGGCGGAGCGGCAACGGCAGGAAAAGCAGATGGAACGGGCGATGCAGCTTTTCGGGGGCATCGTCCACGACCTGCGTGATCCGCTGTTCGTGGTGCTTGGTTATACGAACCTGCTCAAGAGCGGCGCCAGCCACAATGCCGGCCAGGAGGCCCCCAGCCAGATTCTCGACCGCATGCAGCAGGCCGTCCAGCGCATGCAGTCGATCATCTCCGAAACGATCTTCCTGACCCGCTCGCGGATGCAGCGGCTGCCCTTCGATCCGGGGCCGTTCGATTTGCAGGAGTTTTGCGGTCAACTGGTGGCAGACCACGAGGAAATCCGGCGGCTGCAATTCCAATGCGAGGCGGGGGATTTCTCCGTGGTGGCTGACGCCCTGCGGCTGCGCCAGGCGCTTGAGAATGTGCTTTCCAATGCCTTGAAGTACTCGGACGGGCCGGTCCTGGTCAGCCTGGCTGCCACTACGGAGGGCTACCTGATCGCGGTCAAGGATCGGGGCATCGGGATACCACCGGCTGATCAGGCCGGGATCTTCGAGCCGTTTTTCCGCGGGTCCAATACCGGCGGCAAACCCGGACACGGCCTCGGGCTGACCATTGTCAAGACATGCGTCGATCAGCACGGGGGCAAAGTCCGTTTCAGCAGCGAAGGGAATCAGGGGACGACGTTCTTTCTCGAGCTGCCCAAGTCACCGCCGCCCAGTGCCGAGCGTGGAACGTCGAGTGCGGAAAGCGCGCTGGCGACGCGAGGGTCGGGGGCTGCCGGCCGGGATGCCGCGCGCGAGGCGGCAGTGGCCGATGAGACGGCAGGAAAGCCTGAGAGGGCTGGGGGAGGGCCGGGTTCCGAAAGCGTGTCCTGCGAAGCAGCCGGGCTGAGGGGGATTATTGTGGATGACGACCCGTTGGTGCGTGGCGTGTTGCGGGATTTGCTGGAGAGCGTCATGGTGATTCTGGGCGAGGCGGGCACGGTTGCCGAGGCGATTTTGCTGACGCGGCAGCATCGGGTGGATGTGGTGTTTCTGGATGTGAATTTGCCGGACGGGAGCGGGTTCGACCTCCTGCCCCACCTCAAACCGAATGTGTCGGTGGTCTTTGTGACCAGCGCCGAAGAGTACGCCGTCAACGCGTTCGATTGCGAGGCGGTGGATTATTTGTTGAAACCGGTCAGCCAGGAGCGGCTGCAAAAGGCGTTGGAACGCGTCCGGCAGCGGCTGCGGGCCAGGGCCGAGGCGGCGGCGGCGGCGAGTTCCAAGCTGAACGATACGTTTCTGGTCAAGACGCTGACCGAGCGGCGGGCGGTAAAGATCGGGGAGATCACGCGGATTGAGGCTTACGGCGAATACTCGTGGGTTTATTGGGGCAAGGGCGAGACAGGGGCGCTGCTGAGAAAATCGCTCAAGCATTGGCTGGCGGAATTGCCGGGCGAGCAATTCGTCCGCGTTCGGCGGGGGGCGATCGTGAATCTGGCGTGCCTGGAACGTATCGAGAAGGTCGGCGTCGGGCGGCTGCAGATATGCCTGCGCGACACCGCCAAGCCCATCCTCGTCAGCCTGCGCCTGGTGCCCGCGCTCAATCGCAGGCTCAGGGCCATTCGCGGCGCGGAGGTTGCAGATGATTTTCGCGCCCCCTGACATCTCCAACCTCCTTACAGCGAAGGATGATTTGCATCTTCCTGCGGCGCGGCCTTAGAATCCGCACATCGGTCACAATCCGGAACCAATCATTGCCATGAGCAGACATGAGACCATGACACCGCGCGAGCGGGTCAACACCGCCCTCAACCACGAAATTCCCGACCGGGTGCCGATCGACCTGGGCGGCAACCAAACCGGAATCCACAAGAATGCCTACCAGGCGTTGATTCGCCACCTTGGGATTCAGGACCAGCTTCGGATTATGGACGCGGTGCAGCAGTTGGCAAAGCCCTGCGAAGAGCTGCTGCGGCGGTTGCGGGTCGATACCCGTTACGTGGCCGCGGGCGCTCCCGAAACCTGGAAGGGCGGAATCGTCAAGGCGCAGCGCGACTCGCGCAACTGGGAAGACCTCACCGATGAGTTCGGGGTGCGATGGTCCATGCCGGACGACGCGCCCTATTACATGGACATCACCTTGCATCCTCTGGCTAAGGCCATCATTGCGGACCTCGAGGACTATCCCTGGCCCAAGGGTGATGACCCGAGCCGGTTTGCCGGCCTGCGCGACCGGGCCCTGCAGCTAAAGCGGGAAACACCCTATGCCGTCGTGAGCGGCATCTCGGGCGTCGTTTACGAAATCTGCTGGTACATGCGCGGATTGGAACAATGGTTTTGCGATCTCATGGGCGACACCGAGTTCTGCGAGGCCATGCTTGACCACACGCTCAAGTTCTGGCTGGACTGGTTCCGGCTCTTCCTGGACGAGGTCGGGGATGTGGTGGATGTCATCATGATCGGCGACGATCTGGCCGGTCAGAATGGGCCGCTGTTCAATCCGGCCATTTACCGCCGCATCGTCAAGCCGCGGCACAAGCGCCTGGTTCAATACATCCGGTCCCGGACCAAAGCAAAGGTCTGGTACCACACCTGCGGCTCGTGCGTGGATTTTATTCCTGACATCATCGATAACGGCGCGCAGATACTGAACCCGGTCCAGGTGAGCGCCCGCAATATGGACCCAGCCGACCTCAAACGGCAGTTTGGAGACCAAATTGCCTTCTGGGGGGGGGGAGTCGATGCCCAGCATCTGCTGTCACGCGGCACGCCGCAGGAGGTGGCGGAAAATGTGCGTCGCAATCTGCAGGCATTCATGCCTGGCGGCGGTTACATCTTCAACAACGTCCACAATATTCAGGGCGAAGTGCCGCCGGAGAATATTCTCGCAATGTATGACACCGCCTACGAGTGCGGGTTTTACCAGCAGTGAGAGGGAATGGGCCTCAGTGGGAAGCGACTGCTCGGCGGCCCAGGAGGTCTGCCCTACTTGGTCGCGGAATAGTCCGTCGGCACGAGGAATTCTGACGTCACCCCATTCTGTGCCGTGAGCGAGCCGCCGGCTTTTTCTTCGGAGGCCTTCTTGACGGCGATCCAGTCCGGATCGGCGCGGAAGGCATTGAAAGATTCGGCGGCCGCTTCCCGGCTCTTGTGGGCGAGGAGGTAGATGAGCTTCTGACCTGCCCCGCTTTTCGTTTCGGTCGGCGTCCAGTAGCCGAAGTTGGTCATGCCGTATTTCTCGAAGAGTTTCAGGGTATGCTCCCGGAAGCGGGCGAGGAGGCTGTCCAGGTTGCCAGGCGAGGCAGTGTAGGTGCGCAATTCAAACACGCGCGGTTCGGCCGCGGCGGCGGATATGATTGCGGGGGAGAAATCGGTGGCAGTGAGGAAGATCGATTCCGCTTTCGAGACGAGTTTGCCATCCTTCTCCGATTGCTTGGCCGCGGTCTGCCAGTCGGGATCGGCCATGAATTCCTTCCACGATTTCTCCCGCGCCTCGCGGCTGGGATAGGCAAGGAGATAGACGAGTTTCTGCTCGGTGTTGGTCATGGGCAGCCAGTAGCCGATGTTCGCCATGCCGTGTTTCTCGAAGAGTTTACAGGTGTGATCGCGGAAGCGAGCGTTAAGGGCGTGAAGCTTGCCAGGCGCAGCGTAGTAGATGCGCATTTCGTAACAACGCATGTCAGCGGCGTTGGCGGAGCAGGTGGTGTGCGCAGTCAAAGCGGTCAGGAGCGCAAGCGGCAGAATGGCCTTCATAGATGTCATGCGAGGAGTGTGGACAACGCGCTCCCGAGCGCAATGGAAAACTGGCCGAGCGGATCGAAGGCCAGGGCGGATTCAAGAACCTGCAAAATCGTAGCCGCCGACGGCAGTCGGCGC
>JBAXTC010000439.1:0-6713 GCA_037130375.1 Verrucomicrobiota bacterium
AAACATTCGGACCAGGAGTTGTTTGAAAACCCCACTTTGGTCACAAGCCTTTGTGAGCAGGCCTACGCCTATCTCCAGCAGTTCGGCATCAAATACGTCCTGCTCGTGCTCGATGAACTCGAAACCGCCGGTGAAGCTTCCACCTACGGCATTGAGGAAAAGGACATGAAATACATGGATGGTCGCGCGATCAAAATGATCGGCGCCGCCATCAAAGAGGAAGACCCACGCCGCAAACTGCCGTGGCTGCGTTACCTTGCACTCTGTTCTCCTGTCATCGGCCACGAGTTGCGCGAGGTTCAGTCGCTGGCCCGCCGCTTTGATCTGATGGAACTCCAGGCCAACGCGTTTTCCGACGTGAGCGATTTCGTGCGCAAGCTCGCCGAGCAAGGCCGTTTGTCGGCCACCTATCCGCAAGGTTTGGTCGAAGCCGCTTACTCCATGAGCGCCGGCAATTTCGGATGGTTCAACGTGATCATGGCCAACGTCGAAACCAAATTGCAGGAACTGCGCGCCGGCGTTTCGCTGGGCAAACTCTTTTCTGAAACCGTGCGCTCATCCTCTCGCCTCGGCGACCACGTCCTCGACACCAAGGCCCTGGATCATCTCACCCTGCCGGCCACCTATAAGCCGCAGGGTGCGGAGTTTCTCTTTGGTCAATTGCCCCGTCCGATTGCCGCATGGCCCGAGCCGGTCCGCAAAGCGCTGTGTGAAGCCCGGAACGAATTCGATGAACCGGTCGCCTGCCTCTTCCACAAGGTCGTTTGGGACGAGGCTCAATGCGAAAAGGCCTTGCGCGAAGCCAAGTTCAGCCGCGAAGGGGCGCGTTGGCGCTGCCCGAATGTCCCCGAACCGCTGAATTTGCAGCAACTGCTTGCGAATCTCGGCACTTTTGCCATTCACGAGACCGCCGGGGCCGCGCCCACGGGCGGCCAGCATCAACTCTTGATTCCGACCCAGCAAAAGGAATTCGTCCAGCTCGTGCAGACGCTTTATCCGCATCCCGCCGCCGAAGACGCCGCCCGCGCCCTATGGAAATCGCTGGCTTGGGGAGCGGATCTTCCGGATGCTTCTGCCACGCATCTCGGCCCGTCGCTGGCCATGCTCGGACGCCTCAATCTGCGCTTACGCCGTCAGCAGCAGAACACGTTCGTGTTTCGCACGCCGGATGAAAACGCTGCCTTCGACAAGGCAATGGGCCTCACCAAGAAGCAGAGCGAGAAGGAACGCGGTCTGCAGATGCTGACTGGCGCGATGCGGCTGCTCGATGAGAACTGGGATTACCAACAGGTCGAGCCGGGCTTGCCGACAGAATTGCTCGCCATCGAAACCGCCAAGGAAGGCAATCGTAAGGGGCTGATCACTCTGGATGGCCTCAAGCTTCACCCGGATGGCCGCGCCATTTTCGCCTTGGTCAAAAGTCAGCAGGAACTTGAAAAGCTGTGCGAACAGGTGTCTGAACAGCATCGCCGGCAAGGCCGCACTCCGGTGGTCGCGTTTACCACGTCCCATCAGTTGGTGGATGCGTTGAATTCCAGTGTCTTGCCCCAATTCAAGCCCGCCCGCGGCTATCTGAAGCTCTATCAACTCTCCACCAACGAAGAGTTCATGCTGCATCAGATCGGTCTTGGCCGATTGGCCTGCACAGGCTTTCAACTAAATCGCCGCTACTTCTCGACTCCGTTTGATGGCCGCCTGCAGGCCCTTCGTCGCGGCATTACGGAAGCATTGACCGAATGGCGGCGCGAGTTGAACCAGTCCGGGCGCATCGCATGGCCATTCCGTTCCTCCGGCACGCTGAAGGCTGCCGATCGGGATTTGCTCATTTGCGCGTGGCGCAAACTGCTCATCGAATCCGAACCGGCCAAGGGGCTGGCCGATCTGGACGAAACCAGCGGCCTCAAAGTCGAGGATGTGAAGGCTGTTTTGGCCCGCTTGCATATCACGCCCAAGGCCCGGTCGGCCGGCTACGCCCCCGATGAACGAGCTTTGCTATTTGACCCGTTGGGGGATTTGGCGGAACCGCAGTTCCCCAATTTCCTCAGGTTCATCGCCAACCGCGCCTTGAAGAATGCGGTCACGTGGGACTTGGGTCGCGCTCGCGAGGAATGGTTTTGGGGCTATTGCTGGGAGGGCGCCAAAACGACGGAGGTTTTCAAGGACTGGATGGCGCTGTTGTCTGACCTCGGGCTGGTGCAGGAAACCCGCACCGGAGACAACATCCGGGACAAACGCTACGAACCCGTGCCGCTGGCCACGCTCACTGGCCTGCGGCAGGAGGCCGACAATTGGCTCACCAAGGACATCGGCCCGATCGTCCTCGGCCTCGCCGGCGTCTTCGGCGAAGGCAAGGTCATGGAAATGTTCGGTCCGAAGGGTCTCAAACCTGGCACCAAGATCACCATGGCCGCACAGCGTCTGGACGATGCCAAGAAGCTCCTGGCCCAGACAGCAGCTCTGGAAACGGATTACGATCCCGAAAAAGCGGATGCCGACGCGCACACCGCCACCCTCCGAACCGATTGCCGGAATCGTCTCAAGGCGAAGGATCTCGTGGACTGGGTCTTCGTGAAAGACCGCTTCGTCACCATCACCCTCGACAACAATCTCAAGACGATCAATTTCGAGAACGACGATGTGTCCCTCTGGGAACGCATCGGCAAGGCGGACAAGCTCGCCTCTTACTTCAAGGACCAGCGCGCCAGGATGACCGACCGCGCCGAGGCGCTCCAGAAGCTGCTCAAGGACGAGGCCAGGGACCTCGCAGGCTTCCCCACTTCCATCTTCACCCGCCAGTTGGAGCGCATGAAGAGCGTCCTCGCTGCTGCGGAAAAACCGGCCGGCAGTTCGGCCCTGGGTGACACCACCGTCGCCCAGTATTCCACTCCGGGCACGCTCGCGTTCCTGCTCAAGGACCTCAAGGCCCAGCAGGCCATCGAGAAGTTGGAGCAACTGGCGGTCGAGCTGGGTTACGACCCGGCCACCGGTGCCACCAAATCCCTCGCCGAGATCGAGGGCCACATCATCAGCACGTTCACGGAGTTGAAGAAACTGCTCACCTCCATGCACACCAACCTCGCGGAGTTCAACGCAGAGGCACAGCAGCACCTCGCGCAAATCGCCGATGCACCCACCGATTACACGTATCCACAGATTCCTGCCCCCACGGACCTGGCCACCCGCGCCGATGAGATCAAGGAGGAACTCTCCCTGGTGCAGCAGGATGATTTGGAGGATATCCTCAACCGACACGCGGCCGCCGCTCAACTTGGCCACTTCCAGCCGCTGATGCTCGACGTCAAAAAGGCCTACCAATCGAAGGAGGGATTGGTCGGGGTCTATCGCGGTCAGGTCACAACCCTCGCCAATTCCATTGCCGATTATCGGCAGAAGCTGGTTCACAAATCGCAGATCAATCGAATTCAGGAAGCTCTGAATCCGTTGCGCCGTGTGAAGAAATTGCCGCCGTGGTCTGACTTCGGACCAAAAGATCTGGATGCCGCTCCTGCGCTCAAAGCCGCCGCTGCTCTCGTTACCCAACGCGAAGAGGAACTGGAAAAGGAGGGGACAGAGCTGTTGGCCGGTTCCGGCGTCACGTTTGATCGCTGGAAGGTCATTTTCGCCGCTCTCGATGCCGACACCGATACCGGCATTTCGTCGGACGAGGAGAAAGCCCTCCTCGATCGTGGCTTCCTGCGCAAGAAACTCGTGATTGGCTCCTGAATCTCATGGCCCCTTACTACATGATCGGAAAAGTCGCCGACAACCCGCGCGGCAAACGGTTGCAGAAGTATCTGGCAGCCGTGCCAACGGCTGAACCGCCGGAGGGCGTGGGCTTGTGCCTCGCCAGCGGCCGGGATTACCAGACCCGGACGCCCGTCGAGCAACGAAAATGGCTTGCTTGGGCGGCTCGACCGGGCTGCGCGTTGCTGCTCGTTCCGAGCTTCCAAACCGCCGTGCGCCATGATCCCAACGGCTGGGAACTTGCCCGCCTGGAAGCACCCCCGGTTCTTGATGCGACCGCCCACCTGGTGCTTCGCCTGACCCGGCCCGAAATCAGCGCCTATCTGGCCCGCGGGTTAGCTCAGACGTTGAGCGCACCGATTGACGGTGGAACTCGGTCACAGCTCAGCGGCCTTTTTCGCAAACACCCGGATTCGGGAATCTTCGCCGCGACTGCCGTCCCCGTCTGGTCCATCGCGCTGGCCGATCACATTCCCTCGCTCACTGAATGGCTCGCAGGATGGCTGGCCCTGGCCGGACGGCCGGCTGATGCCACTCAATCCGCTTCGCCCCCGTCCTTCGAGCCCACGCAGCGGCATTATTCAGTCCTGTTTTATCTCGCTTCCGGCAAGTTCTCCAGCCGCGCCGCGGCACTGGAGGCTCTGGCTTGGAACGACATCTTTGATTTCACCGATGCGGACATCCCTTCGCTGTTGGATGACCTGCAATCCGCTGGATTGATTGCCGGTGGCACCCTCACCGAGGCCGGCCGCATCACTTTGCTGGAAAGCCCGTATCGGTCTTACGCTGAAGTCTATCTGAATCCACCATCACCTTTATGAACATACCCACCAGCCTGGTTCAAACCCTCGCCGTGCAGTCTCAGCTCAATCTGCCGGGCACCGCCGGCAGGTTGTTGAAACAAATCCGCGATCTGGAAAATGTGGCCCCTCGCTTTGTCGAGGCGGGCCTCGTTCTGACCGTTGACCGCCCCGCTTCCCTGGATACGCGCCTTTCCGGCATTTCCACGCGCTTCACCACCGCCAAGCTCGCGGGCGGCTTCCTGTTCGTCTGCGCGGCGGTGCGAATGGACCTGCGGTTTGACCGTAATGCGCTCGCCACCGAAGGCACGGACAGCGCAAGCGTCATCGATGACATTGACTTCCTCGATCAGTCCAAGCGCCTGCAGTTGATTGAGGTCCGGCAGGCCTATGAAATGGCTGACCACGCCATGAAGATGGAAGCTCCACCCCGGATTCTCTTGATTGAGGGGCCTTTGGTTCTTAATCGAAGCATGGTCCCCCTGGGGAAGGCATCCCAACACGCCAAAGAATACGAGCGCGCGGTTGAAACCATCCGGGCCTTCTGGAAACAGCATGAGTCGAAACTCTTTCCCAGGAACCCCGCCGGCACCGTTGTCGCCGGGATTGCCACGGAGCGCCTTGGCGCCATTGCTGCCATTTCGCAGCAAGACCTCCGCACCATTGAAGGCCAACAGCAGCTCCTGAAATGCGACCTGCCCAAGGCCGAAATCCTGGGGGATATTAACCGGCAGAGGTCGTCCATTTCCGGCATCGGCGAGAAGCGCTTTGTTCGTGGTATTCTCGGCACCAACAGCCGGACGGCGGCCTTCAAGATGGATGTGCAGACACCGAGGATGGAGCCTGCCGACCTGGTGGACGACCAGGGAGTCGTCGGCTTCCACTATCGCAGCAGCGTGCTTGCCGAGCCTTTGCTGGTCCAATTGTTGGGCAACGATGCCAGTTGGACCCGCCAGCAACTCAACGAGTTGGCCGGCGTATTGATTGCCGCCACGGTTCAGAGGGAGGGATACGCCGTCCCTGTGCCTTTCCAGCTCGCCCAGCAACAGCTCCACTCACTCAAAAACTTCTTGGACCAATACTGTCTCACAATGCGGCGGGAATTGAAAAACCGCGAAGTCGAAGATTCCTGGCTCTCTGATCTCGAAAGTTAACTTCTCACGAATATGAAACAACAAGTCCTTGGAAAACTCATCGGCAACACCGGCGATCCCAACAATCTCAGCACGTCTCTCAACTCGCCGTTTGCCGGGCGGCGTGGTGAGTTCGTGCGGATTCGGCACCAGGAGCGCAAAGAAGAACCGGAAACCGATGTCCTGGGCCGGATTGTCAGCGTCAGCCGGAGTAACCTCCTTTACAACTCGGGCATGGGCGATTCGGTCAACGACCTTGAACTCATGCCGGGGGCCAGGATTTCCGGTGACAGCCTGTTTGCCCGGATTGAATTGATCGGCTACAAGGATCCGGCCAGCGGCCAGATCAAGATCCCCCGCCGGCCCATGGAACCCGGCACCAAAGTGATGACGGTGGATTATCAATTCCTGAGCGGTTTCTATGAATTCTCCGAACAGACCAGCCTGCACATCGGCAATCTCGTCGGCTATGAACGGGGTGACAACATTGTTCCCATTTTCCTCGATGTGAACAAGCTCGTCACCGAACACCTTGCTGTTCTGGCCATGACCGGCGCCGGCAAGTCCTATACCGTCGGGCGCATCATCGAGCGTCTGGTCGCTCAATTCAACGGCACCGTTGTGGTCTTCGATCCCCACGGGGAATACGGCAAGGCGCTCCTGAACGGCACCTTGCAGTTCGCGCCCCCGGCCGAGCATGAGGATCCCCGCGACCGTATCGCCATCCCCGAAATCCAAAAACAGATTACGCGGCTTCATGAGCATGGGGCCGGCCTCCTCGTCTATACCCCTCAGTCGGCTTCGTTCCGGACAAAATATGCCGGCAAGAACACCGAGCTGGCCCTCCAGTTCGACCACATCGAAATGGACGACATCCAGGAGATCCTGCCCGGTCTCACCGAACCGCAACAACGCGTGCTCGATGTGGCTATTCGCTATTGGAAAATCATCGAGCCGAAGGAACCCCGCGACATTAACCGGCTCCGTTTTCTGCTCGGCGATGGCCTGGATGAGTTGCGCAACTGGGACCAGCTTT
>JBAXTC010000044.1:0-20356 GCA_037130375.1 Verrucomicrobiota bacterium
CAAGCCGCTTTGCTGCTGGCCGAGGAACTCGCCCGGGCCGCGCAGTTTCAGGTCTTCCTCGGCGATGCGGAAGCCGTCGGTGGTTTGCTCCAGAACTCTCAAGCGCTGACGGGCTTCTTTGGTTTTTGCGGCCGCAACCAGGATGCAAAAGGATTCGTGCGCGCCACGGCCAATGCGGCCGCGCAATTGATGGAGCTGGGCCAGTCCGAACAGTTCCGCGTTCTCGATCAGCATGATCGTCGCGTTAGGCACATCGATTCCAACTTCGATTAGAGAGGTCGCCAACAGCGCGTGAACTGTGCCGGCGTGGAAGGCGGCCATGACTTGTTCTTTTTCGCTGCCCGGCAGCCGGCCGTGAAGCAGGCCGACCTTAAAGGGGGCCAGAGTTTGTTGAAGCTTATCGAATTCTTTCGTGACCGCCTTCACTCCGTTTGGTCCCGTTTCCTCCACGCGCGGATAAACCACGCACGCCTGGCGGCCTTCAGCCAGTTTATCGCGGATGAAGCTCCAGACCTTCGGCAGTGTCTCGACGGTGCGGATGAAGGTCTTGACCCGCCCGCGGCCGGGTGGGAGCTGATCAATTACGGAAACGTCCAGCTCACCGTAAACGGTCAGACCGAGCGTGCGCGGGATGGGGGTGGCCGTCATCACCAGCAGGTGCGGGTAACGGCCCTTGCGCACGAGTTGCTCGCGCTGGGCGACGCCGAACTTGTGCTGTTCGTCGATGATAACAAGGCCGAGTTCGGGCAACTCGAAGCCGGGATTAAGCAGCGCGTGGGTGCCGATGAAGAGGGTGATGGGGGTCGTGGGTTGGGGCTGGGCGTGATGCGTTTCCGCCGTCTGAGGAGCGACTGCTGGTTCCGATCTCCGGTCTGGCGTTTTATGGGTTCCGGTTTGGAGTTGGACGGCGATGCCGAGGGGGGCGAACCACTGCGTGAAGACGCGGAAGTGCTGATCAGCCAGGATTTCGGTGGGGGCCATGAGAGCGGCGTTGTGGCCACTTTCGAGCGTCATTAGGGCGCAGCAGGCAGCTACAACGGTCTTGCCAGAGCCGACATCGCCCTGGAGCAGGCGTCGCATCGGGTACGGGCCGGAGAGGTCTTTGCGCAATTCGCGGAGGACTTTGGTTTGCGCTTCAGTGAGCTTGAAGCCGAGCTGGGCAAGGAATGGTTTGATGAGATGGTTATTGCCGCCACACGGCAGCGGTTGGGCCTTGGTCTCAAGGTTCTTTCGGCGAAGGAGGAGCTGCCGCTGGAGTGTGATGAACTCATCCAGCGCCAGCCGGCGACGCGCCAGATCTGCGTCGCCATCGGCTTCGGGGAAATGCAGCAAACGAATTGCCCGGGGGCGCGAAGGCAGGGGAGTGCCGAGGAGGGATGGACGAGGGCTAAGTGCTGGAACGGGGCTGCCGGGGGCTTCCGTGGCTCGGCTCTCGAGGTCTGACTCTCGGCCAGCTACCTGCGGCCATGGGTCCGGGATTTGTGACTCAAGCTGCGCGAGCGTCCGCCAGATGAGCGAGCGCACCCAACGCTGCGGCAGGCCTTCGGTGAGAGGATAAACAGGCGTGAGGCGAGTGAAATGAATGAAATTCTCTTCGCCGTCCTCGACGACTTCCGTTTCCGGATGGTCCATCGTGCGGGGCTTGAGCAAGAGCAGTTTGCCAAAGACGACGACCTCGTCGCCCGTCGCGAAGCGCTTCTCCATGTAAGGCAGGTTCCACCAGCGGCAATGGAGCCGGGCGGTGCCGTCGTCGAGAATGAATTCAAAAATGGACTTGGTGTGCGCCTTGAACCATTTCACGCCAAGGGCCACGATCTTGCCGCGCGTCGTCGCCGGTTGGTCGAGCTGCAAATCAGCAATAGGCCGGAAGTAGCGGCGGTCCTCATAGCGTCGAGGCCGATGCAACAAGAGGTCTTCAACGGTGCGAATCTCGAGCCGTGCCAGTTGAGCGGCGCGTTCCGGGCCGACGCCGGGCAAGGCGGTCACCGGTTGGGAAAGAGGTGACGTCGGTTGATTTGGCACCGCGGCGGTCATCGGCCAGCATGATACGAAGAGAAGTGCGAAATCCGAAGAAAGAAGTGCGCAGGGCTGAAACGAAATTCATAGCCCGGCGTCACCGAGGCATCTCCATCGTTTTTTGCCGCTGCACGCCGCGCACGGCAAGAGCCATCACGACAACGCTTCCGGTGAAAGTCAGAATGGCTGCCGGCCAAAGCTGATGCGCCGCCGTTCCGGTGGCAAAGAGAAGGTTAAGCAGGAGCCACACGATTAGCGGATGGTAGTCTGGCGGCGGCTGTGTCATCGGTTTCTTGTTAATGAGCGTGGGCGTGACGAATGCAAGAATGAGCAATGCAGTGACCGCGCAGCCGAGGAAGTTGACGCATGAGGCGGTGTGCCAGTCGAGCCTGACTCTGCTCGGGGTCCATCGCCAGAAGCTCGCCAGATGGCCTGCGAACGGTTCCACACCAAAATCCAGCAACACCACAAGGAAGATCGTAAGGCCGATCAGCCAAAACCCATAATTTGGCGTATTGCGCCAGGGGCGCAGCATCATCCGCGCGACACCGCGGGAAGAGAGCAGAGCTACAATCCATGCCAGCGGCATCTCCCAAGGCAGGGAGGGGGCAAGCTGCGGACCAACTTCATTGGTATGAACGAACAGAGGAATTCCGGTTAGAGCGCCAAGGGTTTCGACGGCACTGGCGATGAAGGCGATGATAATCGAGGCCAGCATGACGTTCTGGCCTGGCAATTGGCGAGTGAGCGACGCAAGCACGGTGGCGGTCGCCAGCAAGACCAGCAACCCTTCGGGCCAGTGCGCGGTGCCGAAAGGCGGCTGGGGGAGCCATACCCTGGTCCAGACCAGGGCAAATTGCAGCAGGAACAGCCCGAAGAAAACGCGATGGATTGTCGGAACCAAACCCGGAAAGGGTTTCGGTTGCAGCGGAATGTCCTTCAGGACCACGCGATTCATCGGCTATCAATTTATCGCGCTGACAACCCGAATTCACACAAATTAATCTCCTGCTCCGCCCCGCGCTGAGTTCTGCTGCGGCGACTCCGATGTGATTTCGAGCCGGATGAACCATCAAGCGCGATGCGAAGCGAAAAATCGAAGGGCATCGGCCATGCAGCGCCAGCGCATCCTGGCATGATCAGAATTTTCTGCTGCATTTCCTCTTTGCGTTTTCGGCGCGCTTCGCTCTTAATCTCCGGCAATGAAAATAGTATTAGCATATTCGGGCGGTCTCGACACCTCGGTTATTTTGTCGTGGATCAAAGAAAAGTATGATGCCGAGATCATCGCGTTCTGCGCCAACATAGGCCAGGAGGAAGAACTCAAGGGTCTCGAAGCCAAGGCCAGGAAGACCGGCGCTTCCAAGTGTTACATCGTCGATCTCCAGGAGGAATTCGCGCGCGACTTCATTTTTCCGATGATCCAGGCTGGCGCGGTCTATGAAAGCCAATATCTGCTGGGCACCAGCATCGCCCGGCCGCTCATCGCCAAGGGCATGATCGAGGTCGCCAGAAATGAAAAAGCGGAAGCCATCGCCCACGGCGCCACCGGCAAAGGCAACGACCAGGTCCGCTTCGAGCTGACCGCTGCCTGCCTCGCGCCCGAGTTGGAAGTCATCGCGCCGTGGCGCGACGGCCTGTTCCGCGACCAGTTCCCCGGCCGCGCCGAGATGATCGACTACTGCGCCAAGCAAAACATTCCCGTCCAGGCTTCGGCCAAGAAACCCTACTCGATGGACCGCAACCTCCTGCACATCTCCTTTGAAGCCGGCATTCTCGAAGACCCGTGGATGGACGCATTCGCGCCAAAGAACAAGGACATGTTCAAACTCAGCGTCGCCCCCGAGGACGCGCCGGACAAAGCCGAATACGTCATCCTCGATTTCAATAAAGGGAACTGCGTGGCCGTCAATGGCAAGGCATTGGACCCGCTCGGCGTGATGCGGGCCCTTAACCGGCTGGGTGGCAAGCACGGCGTCGGGCGCGTTGATTTGGTTGAGAACCGCTACGTCGGCATGAAATCCCGCGGCGTCTATGAGACGCCCGGCGGCGCCATTCTGCACTTTGCCCATCGGCAGATGGAGACGCTGACGATGGACCGCGAAGTGATGCATTTACGCGACTCGCTGATTCCCCGCTATGGGGAACTGGTGTATTACGGGTATTGGTTTGCGCCTGAGCGGCTGGCGTTACAGGCATTCGTAACCGAGAGCCAGAAGAACGTCACCGGCACGGTGCGCGTCAAGCTTTACAAAGGCAACATTCTGTGCGCTGGCCGCAAATCCCCGGTGAGCCTCTACCACCCGGCTATCGCCACGATGGAAGCCGATCCGACCAAAGCGTATAACCAGGATGATGCGACGGGATTCATCCGCCTGAACGCGCTGCGGCTTAAGGTCGCCGCCAGGGTGGAGCAGAAGAAGTGATCAGCGATTGATAGCGGCGGTCATGCGAGTGATCGCCGCGTGCTTCCTGCCGGGGGGGCCTGTGGCGGACGCCTTTACCTCCCCGAATACACCAGGTTCAGCGTATAGCGAAGCACGCTTCGGCAGGACGCAACCACGCCGGAAGCCTTTTTGTGGCTCCCGAGGCAGGGCATTTCTCCGGCAACCTTTGTGCGCCGTTTTGAGACAGTCTCAGCCAATTTCGTCGTCAGATCAAAATCCCCGCCGCAGCACTCGGAGATCGGACACACAAACACCAGCACCGCTTTGGCGTGTTCGAGATTCGCGCTATACTTCATCTCGGTCGTCTTGGTCATGCCCTCGCGATCCACAAACTCGAGCGCGACCTTCAACGATTTCAACTGCGGATACTTCTCCGCCAGCCGCACTGCCTCGTCCACCCGCAGCCGCTGAGCTTGACGGTGTTCGGCCCGGGGATTCTTGGCAGGACGCCCCTGGACTCTTGGAAGCCCTGTGGGCAGACGGAAAGGAACCTTGGCGGAAGTTGTCGCTGCCGCCAGTTGATTGGTCGTGTGCGCCGCCGGTTCACCGGGAGCCTTCTGCGTTGCTGCATTCATCTCGTACCCAGTAATAACAGTACCGGCAGATCTACGCCAGTTTATTCGCCGCCGGAAGATATTCCTTGGCTCGACAGACCGGCCTCGATATCTATCCAAAGCGTTTCCAGCGGTTTCGATTGCTCGCGCGGCCAGACGGAAAGCCCTTGCGCCGGTTGGAACTGCTGGCGGGAGTCCCCGTCGTGGACGCCTTGGCATGGCCGTGAGCCGGCCTTGGGCCGGCCGGTCTGCCGCCTGGCCGAGCGTCCGGAGCTGCGGCAGCCGCGTAATTGAAACCTTCGGCGCGTTTGCGCACGATGCCCCGCCCGATGAAACGTTCCACCGAGCGCAAGTCGCTGTGATCTTCGGGGGTCACAAAGCTGAGGGCGTCACCCACCGCATGCGCGCGGCCAGTTCGGCCGATGCGGTGGACGTAATCCTCCGGGTGTATCGGAAAGTCGTAATTCACCACATGCGAGATGTCGTCCACGTCGATGCCGCGGGCGGCGATGTCCGTGGCCACCAGCACGCGCACTGCGCCCGACTTGAAGTCTTTCAAGGCCCGCAACCGCTGGTTTTGCGATCTGTTTGAATGCAGGGTGGCGGTTTGCACCCCCTGGCTTTCGAGTTGGCGCGCAAGTCGATCTGCGCCATGCTTCATCCTCGAGAACACCAGCACCATGTTCAACCCCGGGTCACGCAGCAGATGCAACAGCAAGGCGGTCTTAAGGTGTTTTGGAACCTCATAGGCCAACTGCGTGACGGTCTCAGCGGGATTTGCCCGCCGGCCGATCTGGACGGTTTTCGGCGCCCGAAGAAACTCGTGTGTCAGCGCCTCGATCTCCCGCGACAACGTCGCCGAGAAGAGCAGCGTCTGACGTTTCTGCGGGAGCGCCTTCACAATGCGCCGGATGTCGGGCAGGAAACCCATGTCGAGCATCCGTTCGGCTTCATCAAGCACGAGGAAACTGAGCGCGGAAAAATCGGCCATCCTCCGCCCCATCAAGTCCAGCAGCCGACCGGGTGTGGCGACCACCAGATCGACCCCCGAGCGCAGCGCTTCGATCTGCGGCCGTTCATTGACGCCGCCATAGATGGTGGCCACCCGCAAAGGGAGGTGCTTCCCGTAGGCGCGCGCGTTTTCATCGATCTGCGCCGCCAGTTCACGCGTTGGCGCCACCACCAGCGCGCGGATGCACCGGCGGTTGCCGGGACCGCTCCCGATGGCCAGCTTCGTGAGAATCGGCAGCACAAACGCCGCCGTCTTCCCAGTGCCGGTTTGGGCGATGCCGATGAGGTCGTGCCCGGCGAGAATCTGCGGGATCGCCGCAACTTGAATAGGAGTGGGTTCCGTGTAGCCAGCTTCCTGGACGGCTTTGAGGATATTGGCATGAAGGCCAAGGACGCGAAATGGCATATAGTCGAGTAATGATGGCAGGCTAGACTTGAAATAGCACTCCCTAAATGCGGATTTGCTCCTGCAACCAGGGTGGCTTCAAAAAATCGTAGCCGCTGACGGCAGTCGGCGCTAACACTCCGATAATCGAGGAAAAGTGCGCCGACTGCCGTCGATGGCTACGATTTTGCAGGTTCTTGAATCCGCCCTGTCCTGCAACCCGGCTGCGAATATTCTCCGCGGCAAAGCCTGCGAGTATGCTATCGGGAGCACCCAACCGCTCAACGGCTGCCGGCAGTCAAACAGATCGCGCTTCGACGGGCCTTGCGCTGAAAGGCTTCAGATTCGCACTATCCGTCATCCGTGCGGGCAAATCGGTCTGCCGCGTCAACGTCCGCCGGCGGAAAGGACTGCACAGCAACTTGAGGATGTCCGACGTCTTCATGTGGCGGCTGAAGGTACGCAGCAGCTTCCAGGTTCGGAACGGCCGCTGAAGAATGCGGCGCGCAAACAGCGACGCATAACCTTTCGCTCGCAGCCGGTTCACCACCGCGCTCGGCAGCGCCGTCGGGTCGATGTCTGTGCATTTAAACCATTTGTGCCAGTCCCGCTCATCGTCGATGATCCCGCGCTCGACATACTCCTGCCAAAGCGGTGTTCCTCGATAAGCGCATAACCGGTTGAAACCAAAAGTATCCAGCTCGAGCCGGGCCGCAAAGCGGAAGCTCTCGGCAATGTCGTCTGCAGTTTCGCCGGGAGAACCCACCACAAAAAAGCCGTGAACTCTTGCCAACCCGCAGCGCTTGGCTTCGCTGACTGCGTGCTCAACTTGCGCCGGGGTCTGCTTCTTCTTCAACCGATCCAGCACCTTTTGCGTGCCAGCCTCCACGCCGAACGCCAGGAAATCGCACCCTGCCTGCTTCATGATCGGCAGTTGTTCAATGCCGACCGAATCCACCCGCCCCTCGCATCCCCAGCGGAACTGCAGTTTGCGTTCAATGATGCCGCTGCAGATCTGGTTAATGCGCTGCCGATTGATCAGAAAATGATCATCGGTGAGGTAAATCGAGCGATAGCCCAAGTCGTTCAGCTCCTGCAATTCTCCCAGGACATGCTGGGGCGAACGGCTCCGCCATCGGCCCTCGCCCAGCAGCGGTATATCGCAATAGATGCAGGAATATGGGCAGCCCCGCGAGGTCTGCACCGTGCAAAACTTATCCAACGAAAGGACTGCCGGCACGTCCAGCGGCAATGATTCAATGTAGTCGATCGGCAGGGTCGTCCGGTCGGGATACGGAAACCGATCCAGATCCCGGATGAGTGGCCGCGGCGCGTTTTGGACGACCTCATCCCCCCGACGCCAGACCAGTCCGGCCACCGAACCCGGCGTGCCGAGATGGTCCAAATAATCCGGCAACAGCTCTTCACCCTCACCCACACCCACACAATCGATATCCGGACAATCCTCCAGAATGCGGTCGGGGTTCAGGGTTGCGAAAGGCCCTCCCACAATAATCGGAATCTCGGGCACCGCGGCCTTGAGCGCCCGCGCCATGCTCTTAACTGCAGGGTAAGTCGTCGTCGAGAGGAAAGAGAGAGCGAAGACATCCGGCCGTTCTTGCACAGCCGCCTGGGCGATGTCCTGAGTCTTCATCCGGGGATGGCAGGTATCGAACATTCGCACCTGGTGCCCTCGCTGCCGCAATACCAACGCGAGCGTCTCAGTTCCCAGCGGGGGCAAGGCCATTACCTTCAGCCGCCCGTTGTCGGTGGCAGCGGGACTCAACTCCTCAGGCAACAGCCGACAGAAGTCATCGTCGCCTACGAAAACGAGGAAAGTGTTCACGCCGAAACTTTCAACTGCCGCTTAAGCGCGACCAACATCTCGTTAAAGAAGGCAACGCCCTTTGGGGTGATCGTGACGGTGTTATTAAAGTTTATCAGCACGGGAAATGCACTGTGCGTGGGAACGTCATGATAAGGAACCACCGCCCTGATTCCACCCGCTTGGCCCAACCGTGAGTAACAATCCTGCACATGGATTTGCCTGGTCAAATCTAGCTTGTAGCCCAGCTTGGACAGAAGCTCCTCGTAGGAACTCGCCGCTTCAACCCACTTGCGGAGCGTCTCCCGGTCGGAAGATAGCTTGTCCAGAACGGCTTTCAAACCCTGAAACGCGTCCCGTGACAACTCGCGCTCGAACCTCTGCTGCCCAGTTTCGCTCCCAGAGTTGGCTGAATCGTTGCTCATATAATATGGCCTGAGCCTTGCGAATGAGGGTTGCGCCGAAGCGAAATTGCCGCCGGAGCGCCCAAGGCATGGGAACTCCTGGCGTCGGCGTCAATCAACGCCGAGGGCCGCGACCTTTGTCGCCGCCGCCGCCCGGACGTTCTTCACGGGCCCGCGCCTCATTCACCGTCAGCGCGCGGCCTTTCCAATCCTTGCCATTCAAGGCCAGGATAGCCGCATTGCCGGCTTCCGGCGTGTTCATGGTCACGAAGGCGAAGCCCCGCGCCCGTCCCGTTGCCTTATCCATGATGACGACGATCTCATTTACTGGTCCCTGTTGCGAAAACAAGTCCCGCAGGTCGTCTTCGGTAATGTCGAAGGGAAGATTCCCCACATAAAGTTTTGTGCTCATAATACGATTGTGTTAGACTGGCTGCTTGCCTCCAAGGGTTCCTAAATGTCAGGGTTTCAAATCTTCATTGAACAACAATTCAAAGAAGGAACTTCCCGCATGGGAGTCGGCACAGTGGCTGTCTCAAGGTAACCTACATGAAGCGCGCGCAAACGCAAGAACAATTTCCAAAACGGCGCTTGCCTGTGCCCATCTCAGATTTTTCGGGCTTGCCAGACTCGTAGCGCAGGTTTTCCAACCTGCCGTATCGCCGACTTTCAGTCGGCAGACCGTCCGAAGGCTCCCCGCCGTGTGCCGTCCTCCGCTTCTCCGCAAATCCATCATTTCCTCTTTTCGAGGCAACTGGTTTCGAGAAAATCCCGAAACGTTTGATGTTTATCGACCACATCGTTGTGCGCGAGGTCGCTGAAGATAAAGACCAGTTTGTTCGCCTCCAGGTCAGCCACTTTTGCTTCGCTCTCTTTGCCGCTGAAGAATTTGGCGCCGCGTTGCTGCAGCACGGCCATTAATTGTTCGGATTCGGCCTTGGTGCCGCCGTGTTCGGTGTAAATGTCGAGCAACCGCCCGTGCTGTTTGTCGGCCCAGGCCAGGAACTTGTCCGTCTGCGCATAGAGGGCGTCAAAGAGCCAGACCTCACGAACGGAGTCAGTCAGCCCGCCGCAGGTGACAATCGACGAGATAACCTGGTAACCGCCGCTGTGGCCCGAGAGCACGATTTGGCCGATGGTGAACTGCTTTTTCTTCAAGGCTGGCATCTGCTGGAGGGTCTTCTCCACTTCGTTCATGAACCGTTGAAAGCCACCCGGTTCTTCGAGTTTGCCGCCAAACGAATCTGGCGCATTGCGCGGGCCTTGCGGCACAACCAGCACCGCGTTACGCCCGCTGTTCACCAGTTGCTCGACGAGTTTGAACTGTTCCAATACCCCTTCGATGGTGTTCTTCCAGCCGTGAAAATGGATCACGAAATCAATCTTGCCGGTCTCGCGGTAGCCTTTGGGGATGAAGATCGCCACGGTGTTGTCCGAGTAATGTTCCCTGGCCGGATAGACCTGGTTCTTGTATTTGTGGCCTTCCGCGCGTTTGAAGTGAGGAAACGGGGCCGAAGCGAATTGCGTGACGATTAGTTCGCCGGAATCGGCATAGCGTTGAGAAAGGCTTTCCCCGTGGCCGGGCCATGTCGCGCAAGCGAGGAAGAGCAAGAAAAGCTTTTTCATCAGGTTGCGGCCAGTGTGGCTGATCCAGAGCACGTTGCCAACCGTGACGTTGGACCGAGGTTCGCAGCGCAGCTTTCACCCATGCCGGCGCAGCATGGAATGCCGGCCCGCGCTAAAGCTAGACAGAAGTGTCTGACCATTGGCATAATCGAGGCATCGACAAAGGAATCTCGTCTTAGTTGTGGCGGTCGGCCAAACTGGCTGCAAGCTTGCTGCAAGAAAGCTGCCCGGCCATCGGAATGCTGCGATGACGGGAATACATTGAGCGACAAAACTGAATTTGCATGGTGAACACACTAAATCCGGGTGAAGAGGCCCAGTTGGCGCAGACGGTTGAGATGTTTGAAGTCATCACTCAATCGCAGCCTTATGACTATCAATCACTCGAGATATTAAAAGAGGCCTACTCGAAACTGAACCGCGAACAGGAGGTCGTCGCGACGTCCAAGCGCATCGCCCAGGCCTACGTCGAGATGGGGCAGCTTTCCTCAGCCATCCTCGAATACGAAACAATCCTGCAGCTCTATCCAAATGATCCCGACGTCCATGCCGCATTGAAGCAAATCGAAAGCAAGGCGAACCACTTTCCGTCCGAAGCGATGCCAGCGGAAGCCACGACGATGACCCGGACGCCCGTGCGGGCGGAAAAACCGCAAAAAACCGCCGGCAAATCACTCTTGGTAGAAATCGAGGACGGCCGGAGGACCATGTACAAGATATTTGTAGAGAGCAAAATCATTACCGCCGGGGACTTTGATCTGTGCTGGGCCACCCCCGATCCTTTTACGCCCCCGAGCGGAGTTATCGAACCGTTCTTGCAGATTCTGGCGGACAAAGGCATTATAGCAGCGGATAAATCCATGAAAGTGGTGTGCGATAAGTCGCGCGCCGCCTATATACCGCTCAAGACTTACGACATCGATCTGGAACTGGCGCGAACTTTCCCGGTCGAAACCTGCCGACGGTGGTGCGTCCTGCCGTTCGACCGCATGAGCAAATCAGTTTTCGTAGCGACCACCAATCCGTTCAACCAGCAAGCAGCCAAGGAATTGGCCGATGCCACGACCAATCGTCTGCTGTGGTATCTGGTGCCGCCGGCGGAGTTGGTCGTCAACGTTCGCAAAGCTTTTCGATAACCCATGGCGCGTGTCAAAACATTTGGCGAACGGATCGCCGATGCTTTGGTGGAGGACGGCCTGCTGACAGCCAAGCAGGTGGAGGATCTGCTGGAGCAGCAAAAGAAGGAGGGCACCCGACTGCTCAAACTCATTCTCGAAAAGGCATACGTCAGCGACCAGGACATGGCGGTATCGATGGGGCGGGTTCTCAACACGCCGCCGATCAATCTCGCCCGCGTGAGCATTCCGCCCGAGGTGGCGGATTTGGTGCCGCGTGAAATGGCCTACAACCATAAGGTTGTCCCGGTGTCGCGGCTGGAGAACAAGCTCTTTCTGGCGATGGCCGATCCGCTCAACGTCCTGGCCATCGACGACGTGCGGCGGATCACGAAATTGGAAGTGGCGACGCTGATTGCCTCTGAAAAGGCGATCACCGACAAACTGAACCACATCGATTCCTCCAAAAGCGGCAGCATGGAGGACATCATCCAGGACGCGCAGAAGAAGGCCGACGACGAGGCGGAAGTTGACAACGTGGAGGTATCCAAGGAAACGGTCGAGGAAGTCAATCTCGACCAATTGGCCGCATCGAGCGAAGAAGCGCCGGTCGTCAAATTGGCCAACCTGATCCTGGTCCAAGCCGTCAAAGACCGCGCCAGTGATATTCACCTCGAGCCGTTTGAGAGGGCCATGCGATTGCGTTATCGCATTGATGGCGTGCTAATGGACGCGACGGCGCCACCCAAGCAGATGCAATTGGCCCTGGCCTCGCGCTTTAAGATCATGAGCAGCCTGGACATTGCCGAGCGCCGTCTCCCGCAGGACGGACGCATGCGCATCCGGGTGGGCGGCAAGGACTATGACCTGCGCGTTTCGATCATGCCGACCGTGCATGGCGAAAAGATCGTGCTGCGGCTGCTCGATAAATCCAATCTCTCCGCCAGCATCGACAAGCTCGGCCTGGACCCGGACACGCTTCAACAAGTGCGAACCGCCGTGGATGCGCCGCACGGATTGATCCTCGTCACGGGTCCAACCGGTTCCGGCAAGACCACGACCCTATATTCGGCGCTCAACGAGCTGAACAACCCGGTTTACAATATCGTCACGGTCGAGGACCCGGTCGAGTTTCAGGTTCCGGGGATCAACCAGGTGCCGGTGAAAAAGGAAATCGGGCTTACATTTGCCAACGCACTGCGATCAATTCTGCGCCAGGATCCGGATATCATCATGATTGGCGAGATTCGCGACACCGAGACGGCAGAAATCGCCATCGAAGCCGCGTTGACCGGCCACCAGGTCTTAAGCACGATGCACTGCAATGACGCGCCGGGCGCGATTGCGCGCCTCGACGATATGGGCATCGCACCGTTCCTTATTTCCTCCTCCGTCATTCTTGCCTGCGCCCAGCGGCTGATGCGCCGCATCTGCTCCCAGTGCAAGGAGCCGGTCATCTATCCGCCCAAGACGTTCCAGGACTTGAATATCGACCCGAGCATCTTCGATGGCGTCACCCTCTATCGCGGGCGCGGGTGCGATCGCTGCAAAAATTCCGGGTATGCCGGCCGCATGGCCATTATCGAAGCAATGACGGTCACGGATGAAATCCGCAAGTTGATCATCGCCCGCGGCAATACCCGCGAGATGGGCAAAATTGCCATTGGCCAGGGGATGCGGACGCTGCGCATGGTGGCCCTGGACCGCGCGCGGGATGGCATCTCGACGCTGGAACAGGTGCTGATCATGACTTCGGCACACTAGCAGTTTTCGTTGGCCAGCGGCCCGGGGGTGCTCCACCTTTCCCTCATGCTCGAATTAGAGGAAGCGCAGGCGCACATTTTGGCGGCACTCGCACCGCCGACGAGCGAAATCATTCCTTTGAGTGATGCTGCTGGACGCGTGCTGGCTGAGCGAATCCAGTCACCGCTCGATCTGCCGGTGTTCGATAATTCAGCGATGGACGGCTACGGTGTGCGCGCCAAGGACATCGCCTCCGCCAGACCGGAATCACCCGCGCGCTTACGCTTGGCCGGGAAAGTGGCGGCGGGCGAGGTGTTTGCGGGTGACGTCGCGAGCGGCACCTGTGTGCGGCTGTTCACCGGTTCACCCTTGCCACGCGGCGCCGACGCCGTCGTAATGCAGGAAGATACCCGCCTCGATCCAAGCGCCGCAGGTGAAGTTCTGTTTCTGACGGCGGCCAGCCCGGGGGAAAATGTCCGTTTGAGCGGAGAGGATGTGAAACGAGGCGCGCTGCTCGTCGAAGCGGGGAAAGTTCTAACCGTTGGCCGCCTCAGCCTTTTGGCGGCGGTTGGTTTGATGCGGGTCAGCGTGGGACGGCAGCCGGTGGTGTGTTTGCTGGCCAGCGGTTCGGAATTAAGAGACGCAGGGCAAATTCTGGCGCCGGGCCAGATTTATGAGAGCAATCGCGCCAGCCTGGCGGCGCTGGTTCGGCGCGCCGGAGCTATTCCGCAGGTCTTGCCGCTCGTCGCAGATACGCTCGCGGCAACCCGAGTCGCCCTCACGGAGGCATTCGACCAGTGCGATGCCGTGGTGACTTTGGGCGGCGTCTCGGTCGGAGAAATGGATTTCATCAAAAGCGCATTTGAAGAAATCGGCGGCCAACTGCAATTCTGGAAGGTGGCAATCAGGCCCGGTCGGCCGTTTGTGTTTGGACGCTACCGCAAGAAGTTCTTATTCGGGCTGCCCGGCAATCCGGTTTCTGCAGTCGTCACCTGTCTTTTGCTGGTCCGCCCGGCACTGCTGCGATGGCAAGGGGCAACTGACGTTTCCTTGCCGGCACACCCTGGCGTGTTGCTCGAATCGCTCGCCAATCACGGCGAGCTTCGACACTTCATGCGCGTGAAGGTCGATGCGGCCGGGAGAATTCGTTCTGCTGGCCGTCAGGCTTCACATTTGCTGAGTTCGATGGCCCGGGCGAACGGGTTGGTGGATTTGCCGGCCCACACCACATTGGCTGCGGACACTGTCGTGCCGGTCTTGCGCTGGGAATAGTCGATTAAAACGGTCGCCGTGGGGCAGCAAACGTGGGAGTGGGAGTCGTTGCTCTCGGAAGCTCTATTCTCGGCGTCAGGGGCTGCAAGCTTGACGGGCCCAACGATTGGACATTCACATCCAGCGGTGCATTGGGGGTGAAAATGGGATTGATTGTTCCCAGTTGCGGTTCAAGTCCATCGTGCCGTTTCTCAGCCGGTAAGCCAGCGATCCCAGGCAGCGATTGAGACAACCGGGGCGTCAGCCCGAAACTGCCAGTGAGTATGTTAGGCCCCTCAGCGCCAAAGGCCGGCTGTCGGTTCGCATCGGAAAAGCTGTTGATGCTGCTGAAATCATCCATCGGCCGTTTGAGCTTCAGGGTATCCTCCCTCGATGGCGCATTCTCGCCGAGGCCGAAAATATCGGAGTACATGTCGCGCTTGGGAGCCGTGTCGAGCCCGGCGTCGGCGGCGTCCGATCCAAATTGCTTTTTGAGCGCCTGTTCGCTCTCCCTAAGGCTAGAGGGCAGGTCCAGATCATCACGCGCGGTAGAATCATTGCGTGCGGCAAAATCATCGCGCGAGTTCCGTTTGCGGGAAGTGCCGGAAAAACCATCGTCAGCGGCTTGGCTGAGTTTACGATCAGCGGCGCGTTTGGCATCCTGGCGATGGTAATACTGCTCGATCGGCGATAGTTTCTTCTTCTCCTGACCGTCCGGACCATACTCGGAAACCTTGAAAATCTCCTCAGCGGTTGGCCCTTTCACCAAATCCTCCGGACTCATGAAAATATAGTTCTTGCGCCGCTCCAGCAGTTCTTTCACACGCTTGCTGGGAATCGCGGACCCGATGGGCGGACGGGGGAGCGATTCGGCTACGCCATCAAGCGAACTGGGAGGCGAGAACGGCTGCAGAAAACTGGGAAAACCTTCCTCCAACCGCTTTTGGCTCTCCTTCTTGCTGCTAAATTGATGGAGGTTGGTAGTGACCTCATCGCTCTTGGGCCTGGAAAACTCGATAGAGCGTCCGCGCTCCTTGCCGCCAGCCTGCGCAGTGCAAACCAAAAAACCACCCCAGACCAATGCCGCCAAGGCACAGCCCATTCCCAGGCTCGAGAGCCGGTAACTCATCTTCTTGTTAAAACCTTAAACCAAATCCCCGTAGGCGTCAAAGCCGAATTTTTCGCGAACTTCAACTCGTGCGCACCTTGGGTTTTTCGGAGCGAGGACAGGGGCGCAAGACAGAATTCGTCGAAGTCTGCGATTTCATGGGAATCAAACCTAAAAACAGCAGTTGGAACCACGGATTACGGTCTGCCGACTGAAAGTCGGCGATACAGCAGGTTGGAAAACCTGCGCTACGACCCTGGCAAGCCCGAAACATTTGAGATACGCACTTCGGTTCGATTCTCCACCCCCCACCAAATTTCTCCCCACCAAATATCTCTTGCGCGAGCGGAGATGGCTGCTAGAGTCTGCTCTGCTTTCTCTCCACCGGTTCGGTGGTTTTTTTGCTCGAACGAAAAATAAACGTATTGTGAAGGTTTTTTGCGGCAGTTCAAATCAGCCATTGGCTGACGCCATTTGCTCTTACATCGGCATTGAGCTCGGGCAATCGACCATCAAACCGTTTCCGGACGGCGAGACTTTCGTAAAAATAGAAGAGAATGTTCGTGGCGAAGACGTATTCGTGGTCCAGTCCACCAGTCCGCCAACAAATCATCATCTGATGGAAATGTTCATCATGATTGATGCCTTGCGGCGGGCGAGCGCGGCGCGAATTACGGCGGTGCTGCCGTTTTACGGTTACGCCCGGCAGGATCGTAAAGACCAGCCCCGTGTGCCTATCACGGCCAAGCTGGTGGCCAACCTGCTTGTGGCCGCCGGCGCGAATCGCATTCTGACGATGGACCTCCATGCCCAGCAGATTCAAGGTTTCTTCGATATTCCAGTGGACCATCTCTACGCGGCGCCGGTCATGTATAAGTATCTAAAAAAGAAACACTTGCGCGACCTGGTGGTGGTCAGTCCGGACATTGGCGGTTTGAAGATGGCCTACGCGTATTCACAGGTTTTGGGTGCTGGTTTGGCCATTGTGGCCAAGCGACGGAAGAACGCCACCGAGGTGGAATCCATGGCGGTCATTGGCGAAATCCGTGGTAAACATGCATTACTGGTGGACGATTTGACGGAAACGGCGGGGACGTTGACGACGGCGGCGGAGCTGATCAAACGCAAGGGAGCCAAGCAGATTCTGGCCTGCGTTTCCCACGCCATTCTCAACGGAATGGGGATTGAAAGATTGCGAGAATCAGCTATTGACGAACTGGTAACAACTGATACCGTTCTTCGCCCTGCCATTACTGGCGTGAAGATTACCACGCTGTCGGTGGCCGGGCTTTTGGGCGAAGCCATCAAACGAATCCATAGCAATTCGTCGGTTACGTCGCTATTCGAGTTTAAGGGCGGGCGCACGAGTTAGCGTCGCCGCCAAATAGATTGAATGAGAAACTGGTAATCGGTGAATTGCTCTAGTTGCTGATCGCCGATCACGAAATGATTTATAGACAATGAAATCTGTACCACTGAACGCAACTCTGCGCGTGCTGGCACGCCGCGCCGGAGCCAAGGCACTTCGCTCGGCAGGCCGCATTCCGGCGACCATTTACGGCCGGCAAACGCAGCCCCAAAACATCGAGGTCAAAGCCAAGGAAATGGGAGATCTGATTCATCATTCCATCTCTGAAAACCTCCTTGTGGACTTGGCAGTCACGGACGATGTGCGGCCTAAACGTCTGGCGTTGGTGCAGGAGGTTCAGCATCATCCGCTCACCGGCAAGGTGTTGCACGTCGATTTCCACGAGGTCGCCGAGAACGAGAAGGTCACTATCAGCGTTCCCGTCGAAACCATCGGCGAACCCGAGGGCGTGAAGACGGAGGGCGGCGTGCTTGAACACGTTCTGTTCAAGATCAAAGCGCGAGGCCTGCCGAAAGATTTGCCGGAATCGATCAAGGTCGATGTGACCCATCTCAAGATTGGCCAGGCCATACATATCGGCGAGATCAATGCTCCAGAGGGCGTTGAACTCATCGGTGACAAAGGAATTCCGGTCATCGCTGTTGCCGCCCCGCGCACTGAGGAAGAGGAAGCGGCAGAGACTGCGGAAGGCGCGGCGGCCGTCCCGGGCGAAGTCGAGATGATCAAAGAGAAGAAGGAAGATGGCGAAGAAGGCGCTCCGGCAGGCAAAGGCGCGGAGAAAGGCGCCGCCAAGGGGGCCGAGAAAACTCCCGTCAAAGGTGCCGAAAAGGCCGTTGCTGGCGCCGACAAGAAAGCCGCCCCGGGCGCCGACAAAAAGGCAGCGCCGGCAGCCGAGAAGAAGAAATAATCCGGGTGGCCGTCCGTTCGTGGCCGTCAGGCCAGACCGGCCCCGCGCATGGAGAACTTGTATCTCATCGTGGGCTTGGGCAATCCTGGCGCGGATTACGCGCGGACCCGGCACAATGCCGGTTTCCTGGTCGCCGAAAGGTTGGCCGGACGCTGGCGGGCGAGATGGAACTACGAGAACAAGTTCAACGCGCGGCTGGCTCGGACGGAACGGGGCAGTCGGCGGGTGCTGCTGTGCGAGCCGCAGACCTATATGAACGCGAGTGGCGAAGCTGTTGGGGCCGTGGCAGCGTTTTATCAGATTCCGCTGGCAGGATTGGTTATCGTGGTGGACGACGCAGATTTGGCGCTGGGCGAAATTCGATTGAGGCCTGGCGGCAGCAGCGGTGGCCATCATGGGCTCGAGTCCGTTGAGCAGCACTTGGGCACGCGCGATTATGCCCGGCTGCGGATTGGCATTGGACGGCAGGCTGGCGCGCGCGAGATTACCGGCTATGTGCTGGGCCGATTTAATTCGACGGAAGCAGCGCAGGCAGATAAAGTTTTAACCGCGGCGGCCGACCAGGTCGAAACCTGGCTGGACGCCGGAATACAAAAAGCAATGAGTCAATTTAACGGAGTCGTCGGCGACTCTGCCAACGAAAGAAACGAGCAGTGAAACGATACGAAGGTCTGTTCATATTGGACACGATAGCCAAAGAAGAAGGCATCAAAGATGCCATCGACAAGATTTCCGCCGAGATTACGACCTTGGGCGGCAAGGTGGAAACCGTGCAGAAGATGGACAAAAAAAGCTTCAGCCGGGTCGCCGACAACAAGCACACCGCCGGCTACTACGTAAATATCATTTTCGAAGGTCAGCCGACGCTCATCGAACAGTTGAAGCACCGCTTCGCGATGAACGAGGAGGTGTTCCGGGTGCTGTTTACGATCGCCTCGGCGCCGAAACCAACGACAACAACCTCTGTATAAAGGGAGCCTGTGGCTAACTTCAACAAAGTCATTCTCGCCGGTAATCTGACCCGCGACCCGGAATTGCGCTTCACGCCGAAAGGCACGGCTGTCGCCAAATTTGGCATGGCCATCAACCGAACGTGGAAGGGCGAAACCGGCGAGGCCAAAGAAGAGGTGACATTTGTGGATGTTGAGGCTTGGGAGCGCCAAGCCGAAGTTATCGCGCAATACTTTAAGAAGGGCCGCCCGATCCTCGTAGAAGGCCGGCTCAAGCTCGACCAGTGGGAAGACAAAAACACCCACCAGAAACAGAGCAAACTCAGGGTCAGACTGGAGAGCTTTTCATTCATCGACACCAAGAGCGACACCGGTGCCGCGATGGCCCCCTCCCGCCCCGCCGCCGCCCCTGCGCCGGCTCCCGGGACCGACGCCCCGCCCCCGGCCGACCCCGAACGTCCACAACCCGAAGAAGACGATGTGCCTTTCTAGTGGTATGATCCGTAGTGCCATGATCCGTTAAGGAGTGGTCATTCCGTCCATGCATCACGCATCACGCATCACGCATCACGCATCGCGCATCACGCATCACATTTCAAACTATGGCAAAAATTGAAGTTATTCTCACACACAACATCATTGATCTGGGCGGTGAGTCCGACCAGGTGAAAGTCGCGGCCGGCTATGCGCGCAATTATTTGTTTCCGCAGGGTCTGGCCATCCCGCTAACCTCTTCCAACAAGCGCCGCCTGGAGTCTCTCCGACAGCGCCGGGCTGAACGCGAGGCTCACGATCTCAACACCATGACCGACCTCGCCAAGAGCATTTCCAAGCTCATCTGCGTTCTCGCCGTCAAGACCGGAGAAGACGGCAAGATGTTTGGCACCGTCACCTCGGGCATGGTTGCTGACCAACTCAAGACTCAGTTCGACGTGACGCTCGAGAAGCGGAAGATTCACCTTGAACACCCGATTCGCACCGTAGGGGATCACGAGATCCAGTTGCGGCTCCACGCCGATGTCGTGACCACGCTCAAAGTCCGCGTCGAGAGCACCACGCTGCCGCCAGTGCCGGTTGCGGCTCCGGCCGGCGAAGCGAAGAAGGAAGATTACCGAACTGAAAAGCGCGGTCGGCGGCCGGAAGGCGCTCCACAAAAAGCCGAAGTCGGCGATAAGAAGCCTTATGCCGACAAGGGTGATCGAGGCCCGCGTCCTGACAAAGCTCCCCGGCCAGAGAAACCGGCAGGCTCAAAGACGGAAAAGGCTCCGACTGCAGCGAAAAAGCCCTGAAGTCGGGAAAGCCCGAGTAATTGTCCGTCAGCATCTCGCCGAACTCATTGTGAGTTTTGATGCGAGCCGCTGTTTGGGCGGTGCTACCAATCCTTCAACGGCCGGCTGCGATCTACAGGTTTGCCGACCGGCTTAACGGGCAGCAGTTTCTCCTCTCCCTTCTGCGTGTCCAATAACTGCTGCGCCTGCTCGGGCGTCATTTGGCCTGCCGCCTGGGCTGCCGCGGCTTCCTGCTCGTTTTCGTCCTCGGATTTGTCCTTCGGCTGGCCGGATGATTTTTGTGCCTGCTGCGGCTCCTGACCCTGTTTCTTTTGCTCTTCTTGTTTCTTCTGCTGCGCCTGCTGGTCTTGCTGTGA
>JBAXTC010000440.1:0-6709 GCA_037130375.1 Verrucomicrobiota bacterium
AATTTGTCATCGGAAATCAGCTTGTCGGCCACCTCTTTCGCCAAGGTGCTCGGGACAGCAAACCCGATGCCGCTGTGCAGACCCCGGATCATCGTGTTGATGCCGATGACTTCGCCCTCGATATTGACCAGGGGCCCTCCGCTGTTGCCGGGATTGATGAGGGCATCGGTCTGAATGAAATCCTGGTCCATGGCTCGGCCGGCGTAGCCCTGGATGAGGTTCGAGCGTCCCTTGGCGCTGACGTGGCCGAAGGTCACGGTATAGTCCAGGCTGAAAGGAGCGCCGATGGCGATTGCGAATTCGCCAACGCGCGTCTTGGTCGAATCGGCGAAGGTCGCCACGGGGAGACCGGCCGCCTCAATCTTAACCACCGCCAAATCAGATTGCGGATCGATGCCGCGCACTTTTCCATCGAAGGTCCGACCATCATTCAGTCGGACCCGGATGCTTTCCGCCTGATCCACCACGTGGCCATTGGTGAGAATGTAACCGTCGTCGCGGATGATGACACCGGAACCCTCGCCGCGGACTTTCTCGGGCGACGGTTCTTCGAGCCGCTTCCGAAAATATCGCCAGAGGTCGGGTGGGACGGCGTCAAGCGGACTCTCATGGTCCTCATCCATGGATGACGCGCCGGGTTTCTGGATCACGCTGATGACGACCACGGACGGCGTAGCTTTCTCGGCCACCTCGATGAAGGCGGCGTTGAGCTGCCGCGCCAATTGAAGATTGGCGCTAGGTTCCTTCGTTGAAGCGGGCAGAGCCGCAAGGGCCAAGCCGGCGGCGGCCAGCAGCAGCGGCGAGAATATCGGTCTTTTTATCATGCGCAAACGTTAACTGAATATCGCCCATCTTGCGCTATTTCGCCAGTCTTCCTTCGAAGACGGCTCGAACCACCGGCAGATGCCTTGCTCTGTCGCCGGTTGACTTGCGCCGGCGCGGCATATACCCTTGCGGGGTTAATTGAACTGAGGCCATGCTGGAAACGATTCAAAAGCTGCTGATTTTGCAGGACCGCGACCAAAAACTCTGCCGAGCCAGGGGGGAGTTGGCCCACATCGAGCCTGAGAGGCAGACGCTCAAGGCAAGAGCTGTCCATGCGCAAACCGCCTTGGAACAGGCCAAATTGCGAACGAAGGAGATCGAGTCCGGTCGTAAGAACCTGGAGCTGGATGTCGAGGCCAAGAAACTACTGATTGTCAAGTACGCCAATCAGCAGTTTCAGACTCGAAAGAACGAGGAATACCGCGCCCTGGCTCACGAGATCGAAATGTGCAAGGCGGCCATCTTCGCGATTGAAAACCAGGAAATCGAATTGATGGAACAGGCTGAGGTGGCCCTCAAGGAAGTCGGCCGTGCCACCCAGGCAGCGAGTGAAGCGCGCAAGCTTATGGACGAGCAAGTCGCGCAACTGGGGGCGCGCGAGGTCAACCTGGAGAAGGAACTGGCCGGTCTCTCAGCCAACCGCGAGCAACTGGCCGCCGCCGTTGACGAAATAGCTCGCGGCCGTTACGAGCGTTTGATGCGGAGCAAAGGGGAGCACGTGGTCGTTGGCGTGGACCGCGGGGTTTGCGGCGGGTGCCACATGAAGCTGCCGCCCCAACTGCTCGTGATGTGCCAGGCGGACAGGGAGTTGGTGGGTTGCAGCAACTGCGGACGAATCCTTTACTACACGCGCGAGATGGATTTGACGGTGGTGGATTAACCGCATACTGCGCTTGATATTTCGTCGGTCCGTGATATCATTGCTTTGATTTTGGAAGGGCGGAGAATCGCTTTCCTGGGAGCAATCCCGGGGAGGAGGAAAGTCCGAACACCACCGGGCGCGATGCCGCGTAACCTGCGGGGGCCGACGTAAGAAGGTCCGCCGCGCGATACACGCGGGAGGCCACGTCGTGAGGCGTGCCGACGGAAAGTGCCACAGAAAATAAACCGCCCGGGCTTCGCAAGAAGCTCGGGTAAGGGTGAAAAGGTGGGGTAAGAGCCCACCGCTCCAAGCGCAAGCGCGGAGGCACGGAAAACCCCATCGGGTGCAAGGCCAAATAGGGAACTCCGGAGCGGCCCGCTCCAAGTTCCGCCCAGCGGAACGGGTTCCGGGTATAGGCTGCTGAGACAAATGATTCTCTCCGCTCGCAAGAGTGCAGACAAAATTCGGCTTACAGCCCTTCCAAAATCATATTCTTGTGCAGCGCAAGCGAGACGCCTGCGCTACGGTGTGTTCGCAGTCTGCGGCGGGCCGAGGTGCCGTCCCAGGCAGCGGAGCACCTCATGCAGGTTGACTGGCTTGGCTAGGAATGGCAGGCCGCCGACCATGCCATGGCGCGCGCGGACTTCTTCCCGGGTGACTGCGGCGGTCAGAAACACAAGCGGCAGGTCTTTCCAACTTGGATTGGCTTGGAAACGGGCAGCCAGGTTCCCGCCGTCCAGGTCCGGCATCATCACATCCAGCAGGATCAGGTGGGGGCGGAATTCCTCTGCGGCAGCCAGGGCTCCCGTGGAGATGTTTTCCATCCGGACCAGGTAATTGCCGGTCTGTTCGAGGTTGAGTTTGAGCAGTCGTGTAATACTGGCGTCGTCGTCCACTACCAGGATGCGTTTCTTTTCATTATTCATGGTTCAGTCCTCATGGTTGGCCGAAGCGGCCGGTGCAAGTAATGACACCGACCAGGCTCTGGCAGGCTTGTGCCGAGTCATAGATTCTTCCCGATCTCCGCTCTTAACAGCAGAGTCGCCACCACTCCCCCGAGCGGGGCATTGCGGATATGGATCGCTCCATCGTGAAGGTCCATAATCTTCTTAACCACGGAAAGACCGAGTCCGGTGCCAACGCCGGTGGGCTTGGTGGTAAAGAAGGGGTCGAAGATTCTTGGCAAGACGGCTTCCGGGATGCTTTGTCCGGTGTCCTGCACATCGGTGATGACCACTGGGTCGCCGGGTTTGAACTGGGAGAAGACAGGACCTATCAGGTTGAGATCCTCACCGAACCGGCAGTGGCGGGTGGTGACGGTCAGGACGCCACCCTGGGACATCGCCTGGAGGGCGTTGATGAAGAGATTGATGAAAACTTGCTCCACTTTGCTGCGATCCAGCCTCACGGGCCGCAGATCGGGTTCGAGCTTGCACACGACGGTGATTTGCGAGGCTATGATCTCGTTGTGGATCAGCCAGAGCGAACGTTCCACCAGAGCGTTCAGGTCGGTCGCTTTCGGCTCGAACTCGGTTGCGGCGGACAATTGTAGCAGCTCGCGGATGATGGTATTAGCTCGCGTGACTGCGTCCCGCATATCGTCGAGGACCAGCCTGGTGTTGTCGTTCCCGCCAGTAAGATTATTGGCGAGGTATTCCAGCCCCAGCAGAATGGTCTGCAAGGGGTTCTTGACCTCGTGGGCTACGCCGGCCGCCAGCGTGCCGACGGATTCCAGTTTGGCGGCCTGGATCAACTGAAACTGGGTGGTCTGCAATTCCTGGTTCGCGCTCTGGAGCTTTTGCAAGGCCGCTTTCAAAGCAGCTTCGTTCTGAGACAACTCCGCGTACGCCTGCTTAAGCTGTTCTTCCGCCTGCTTGCGCGCCGTCATGTCCACGTGCGAGCCGGCCATGCGAACGGGCTGGCTCGCCGCATCGCGCAGCACCACCCCGCGCGACAGAATCCACCGGTAGCTGCCGTCCTTGTGCTGGAGCCGGTGTTCGAGCTCATAGGTGGAAGTCTGACCGATGAGATAGGCCTGCAAACAGGCCAGGGCGCGCTCGCGGTCATCGGGGTGCAGCAATCGTTCCCAGGCTGACAAGTGGTTTCCCACTTCATCCTCGCCGTAGCCGAGCATGCTTTTCCAGCGGGTTGAGAAATAGACTTCATTGGTTGTGAGATCCCAATCCCAGACGCCGTCGCTGCTGCCCTGAATCACCAGGGCCAGCCGTTCCTGGCTTTGGCGCAACGCGACTTCGGCCCGCTTGCGCTCGGTGATGTCAGAAACCAGGCCGTCGTAGGCAATCAGCCGGCCCTGGTCATCCTTGTGGGGGAGTGGCGTGTTCCTGATCCAGCGAAGACGGCCGTCTTTGTGGATGATGCGGTGCTCCAGAGGTGACGGCGTTTCGGCTTTGAGAACCCGCTCGGCCTGAGCGCTGACGGCCGGGCGGTCGTCGTGGTAGATCATGCGGTGCCAAAGAAACGGCTCGGCATCAAACTCGCTCGACGTGTACCCGGTAACGGCCTCGCAGCCCGGGCCGTGGGAAGTCAATACCGGGCGGCCCTGCGAGACGACGACCGTATAGACGTAGTCCGTCACCGACGCGAGCAGCCGCGCATATCGTTGCTCGACATCCGCGATGCCTTGTTTGGCATGCTCGCATCCTCGGACTTGGCGGGGAGGTTCGTGGACCATGCTCTATGTTAGCGTAGTTTATATTAATGGCAAGCAATCCTTTTGACCACCCCCTGACGCCAAAGCGGATTTGAGCAGCGGTGGCGTCACCCGGCCACTATCTGCCCTGGCGCTTGATGCCGACGACGGCGGGGCTGCTGACGTTGCCGGTGCGGCCCACGGCTGAGACGGCGACCACATCTGGCGCGGAGTTGTCCCAGGTCAGCGATGTGCTTGCGCCCGGCAGAATCCTGGTCGTCCAATGACCGCCCAGGCGGGTTTGCACCAGCCAGAGCCAGGCGGTTCCCGAGCCACTGGGCGTCCAACTGATTTGTCGTTGAGGACCGGCTGCGCTCCTGGGGGCGGTTAGCTTTGGCCTGCCGGGTGGCGAACGGCCCAGCCACGGCAAAGCGGGCATCAGTGCCGGCTGCTGGTACACCTCTCGATCGAGCACATCATCCAGAGCGCTGTTTCGCATGAGCGCCCGCATGTTCCAGTGGATGTGTCCGCTGGTGCCGGGCTGTTGGCGAGTCAACCGGATTTGATTCACAATCTCCTCTGGCTTCCATCCGCGGCTCCGTCGCGTTGTGTCGGTGGTTCCGCCCGCCGAGCCGCGGCCGGTCTTGGTGGTATCCAGGCCCGGTGCCAGCAGCCGGCCTCTGATATTTTGTTGTGTCCACCATTTCAGCAGCACAGGAAAGCTTTGGTCTGGAGGATCAATGGCCCAGTACAGTTGCGGGACCAGGTAATCGACCCACCCGTTGGCCAGCCACTTGCGGGAATCCGCGTAGAGTTCGGAATACGAGTCAAGGCCCTTGATCTGGGGCGGATTGCCCGGTCGCCATATCCCAAAGGGGCTTACCCCGAACTTCACCCACGGTTTGGCCCACTTAATGGATTTGTAAACGCGTTCGACAAACCGGTTCACGTTCTCGCGACGCCAATCGTCGCGACTCAACTTCCCGCCCGCGCCAAATCGCCGCCAGCTCGCGTCATCCGGAAAATCCATCTCCTTGCCCGCAGCGTCCTTTTCTTTGTAAGGATAAAAGTAGTCGTCGAAGTGGATGCCATCCACATCGTATCGTTTCACCACGTCCATGATGACGCTGAGCGAGTAGTCCTGAACCTGCTTCTCGCCGGGATCGAGCCAAAGATATTTTCCGTAAGGCCGAACCATCTCGGGGCGCACCTTGCTGACATGGCTCGGGGCGGCTGGTGTTCCGGCACCGAGAAGCCGCGCACGGTATGGGTTGAACCAGGCGTGCAACTCCAAACCGCGCTTGTGCGCTTCGGCGATCGCAAAGGCGAGCGGATCGTAGAAGGGCTGAGGTGCTCGGCCCATCGTGCCCGTGAGATATTCCGACCACGGCTCGATGCGCGAGGCGTACATCGCGTCGCAGGCGGGCCTGACCTGGAAAATAACGGCGTTCAGCTTGAGTTGCGACGCGCGGTTCAGAATGGCGGTCAGCTCCGCCTGCTGTTCGGTGGTGCTGAGTCCCTTTTGCGAAGGCCAATCGATGTTGCCGACCGTGGCGACCCACGCGCCGCGAAACTCCCGAACGGGTTGGGGTGGAATCACATCGGACGACTGAGCAGCGGCGGCTGATGACCGGCAGCTTATGCCGCTCGCAAGAAGCATCGTTCCGAGCAGCGCGGATCGCAAACCGAAAGAGAGAATCCACGGTGCAGTTACGAGGGAGGAGAGCGTCTTAATCTTGCTCTCGTCGTAAATGTGTTTCTTGTTATCGGCCATATTTCAACCCCACGAATATTGAAAGGATCGAGCAGCTTGCCAACAAGAAATGTGCTCACCCGCAGATTTGACGCTGGTCAGGGTTGAACTCAGGAGCAGCCGAAACAATCCGGAAGGTATTGGGAAACCAGGTTTGCTCCGGGCGGCCGGGTTGGGCCGGCTGCCAGTCGCAGGCGCGGTCCACGATCTGGCGCATGCGCTGGAACCACCAGGCAGCGCGGCTCACGCGGCGCTGGCCACGACCGTCGGGTTGGCAGGCCGAGGCAGCCGCGAAGGCGAGTTCCAACTGCGGCTCCGAGAGGGTTGAGGAGGCAAGGGCGACAGGTAATCCGGCGATGTTGTTTGCTGTGAGATTCATAGTTTTTTCCTTTTATTGTTGCAGGAGGGGTGGGACAACCGCTGTCCAACCAAAAAATAGTTAGTTGGAGTTACATGAGGACGACTACTGACAGAAGCGGAAGTCGGTCAGGGCTGCTTGCGGCTGGCTGCCAGGACGTTTGCCTTTATAACGGCGCCAGAATAATGAACAGCAACAACAGAATAGGCGGTTGCTGGCCCGGAGCGCCGATTTTAATCGGCTTACACCACTCGAACACGC
>JBAXTC010000441.1:0-6646 GCA_037130375.1 Verrucomicrobiota bacterium
AACTTCTTTTTGATAGCACCAAATCCAATCATGCGGTTCTCAGCAATATCAATACCCTGCTAAGATGTAAATGTTATTTATTGACACAGCCTTAGCTTGGCGCTGAGTTTGGCGTTGCCTGGGTATGCATTTTTCGTTCTCCGCCGCCGGCTGCTGGGGTGGCTTTTTTTGACGGGTTACTTGCTGGCAGCGCTGCTGTTCCTGACAGCACTGGGCTTCCCGGCAGGCAGTTACGGGTATGGGTTGTTGATATCCATTCATGCCAGCAGCATTGTTTTTTTGGAAGGGGTGTGGCTGAAAGAATCCGGGTTTGGCACCAGGCTTGGGGCGTCCCTCTGCACGCTGTTTGCGGTCTGGGGCTTGATATATGCGCCGCTGGTCGTTTTCGCGGAACATCATTGGGTACTGCCGCTGCGCCTTGGTGACCGTGTTCTCATTGTCCAACCTGGCGTGGCACCCAGAACCATCAAACGCGGTGATTGGGTGGCGTACCGAGTCCAAGGCGATCGCACTACCGGTGACATGGACAACCGAGTGTATCTCGCGTCTGGAATCGGGATGGACCCGGTGCTCGGGTTGCCCGGCGACCGCTTGCGTTTTACCCAGCAAGCGGTGATCGTCAATGGTGAAGCGTTTCCGCTCGCACCACAGATGCCAGTCGATGGCGAGTTTGTGGTGCCGCCAGAGGTCTGGTTTATCTGGCCGAGCCTCGCTATAGGCGGTCATGGACGCGTGACAGAGGCCAGTATCTCTGCCACCATGCAGCAAACAGCAATGGTCACTCGAAAACAAATCATCGGCCGGCCGTTCAAACATTGGTGTGGCCGCCACCAATGGCCATGAGCCGTTTCAGCAACCTCGAGTTCGGGAATGAATCCGAGAGCCAGTCCTCGCAGCAAAAGGCACTGGTCAAGGACGAGGCCTATTATATGGCCGAGGGGCGCGCCGCCTTCGAGAACGGCAACTTCGAGTCCGCTCTCCGGTTGTATTCCAAAGTGCTTGAGTTCAATCCGCAAAGCGCCGCTGCCTGGACCGCCCAAGTGCGCATGCTCGTCGAGTTGCGTGAATACCGGGAAGCCAGGCTTTGGGCGGACAAGGCCCTGGAACGATTCCCGCACGAACCCGAATTGCTCGCAGCCAAAGCGGTCGCGCTGGCCCGCAGCGGCGATGTCCAGAGCGCCCTCGCCTTCTCTGATGCCTCCATCGAGGAGCGCGGCGACACCCCATACATCTGGCTCGCGCGCGGCGACGTGCTGCTGGCCCGCGAGGAGGCGCGCGCCGATTACTGTTTCGAGAAGGCCCTGCTGCTCGCGCCCCGGGATTGGTTTATTGCCTGGCTGGCGGCCCGGATTCACTGCTTTTACGAGCAGTTCGCGGTTGCGTTGAGACTCTTGCAGAAAGCGATCGAGTTGAACGCCGGCCATTTCCGGCTATGGTTGGAAATGGGCCAATGTCAGCAAGCCCTGGGTCTGGTCGGGCCGGCTCGCACATCCTTCACCCAGGCTCGGCAATTGAATCCTCAATGCCACGAAGCGGGCACGGCCCTGAGCGGGCTGTCCGCGGTCGGAGTTGGCCCCCGGCTGCGTGGCTGGTGGCGAAGACTTTTCAACCGTTAGCCATTCACCAATCGATGAGTAACGAGAATCTGGACCGGCTGCTGATTGCAGCGAGTGACTTCGACGCCTCCGACCTGCACTTGGTGGCGGGTGTACCGCCGGCATTTCGCGTCAACGGGGAAATTATCATTGCCGATGAAGATGTGCTCACCGAATCGGACCTCAACGCGATTACGGACAGCCTGCTTAACGAACAGCAGAAGACGAAATTCGAGCAGGAATGGGAGCTTTGCATTTCGCTGCTGCACCAGACCGCCGGACGGATTCGGGCCACGTTCTACCGGCGCAACGGGCATCCGGAAATGAGTTGCCGGTTCTGTGGCGAGCGTGTTGCCTCGCGCAAAGAGCTCGGGCTGCCGGAGAAAATCGATGATCTGGCGCGCAAACCCAACGGTCTGGTGCTCGTCACCGGGCCGACGGGCGCGGGGAAGACCACCACCCTCAACTACATGGTGGACCTGATCAATAGCGAGCGTCGTTGCAAGATCGTCACCATTGAAGACCCGATAGAATTTGTCCACACCAACAAGCGGGCGATTGTCGTGCAACAGGAAGTGCTCACCGACGTGCGCTCTTTCAACCGGGCCCTGATCCACGTCCTGCGGCAAGACCCTGACGTGATCGTCGTTGGCGAGATGCGCGACTATGAGGCGATTTCCACCGCGCTGACGGCGGCCGAAACCGGCCATTTGGTGCTGGCGACGATGCATTCGCCGAACGTTTCCCATGCCCTCGAACGCATCGTTGGCGTGTTCGAAGGGAGCGCCCAACGGCAGATCGTTCTCCAGTTGTCCAACGCGTTGCAGGGGATTATCACGCAAGAGTTGTTGCCGGCGGCGGATCGCACCCGGCGCGTGCTTGCTTACGAATTGATCGTAGCCAATGGAGCGGTGCGGAACTTGATTCGGGAAAACAACGTGCATCAGTTGGAGAACACGATTCAGACCGGGCGCAAAGAGGGCATGACCTTGATGGACAATTGCCTCTACGATCTGTACTGCAAGTGCCTGATCACCTACGATACCGCGTTGAGCCGGGCCCGGCATCCGGATGCCATCATCCGGAAGAAGGCCTGAGTCCCGGAATATGGCGCGATCTCTGTAACTGAGGAAAAGCGCGGTGACTGCCATCGGTGGGTACAATTTTGCAGGTCTTGCGTGCCGGCAAGCCGTCGGTCCTGTCAAATGGACAGTATGACGAATCATATCGGCGACATCATTCGCGGAGTTATTACTCTGGCGCTGATCACCAGCGCGGCGGGATACGTCGTGGTGCGCTCAATCCGAAAGGCGGATGATCCGGCGCGGATGATCTTTAAGTGGCTCGTCACGGCGGGGGTTATCGTCTTCATGATCTGGGTAGCCATGCCGGAGGTGGCTAAGGATGAGGTCACAGCCCTTTTTGGCCTTGCCCTGGTGTTGATCTGCGCGGTCGTCATGATTGTGACCTGGCGGCACGACCTTGCCGCCCTGGTAGCCGAACCGTTCGCATCCTTGTATGACGGCGGCAGCGATCCCCCGGACCCGCACCCGGCATATTCGGTGGCTCTGGCGCGGCAAAAGCAGGGCCGGTATTTGGAGGCGGTCGCCGAAATCCGCAAGCAGCTCGATCGGTTTCCCAGGGATGTCGAAGGCCAACTGCTGCTGGCGCAGATTCAGGCTGAAGACCTCAAAGATATGCCACTGGCCGAAATCACCATCCAGCACTTTTGCGAGCAGCCTGGGCATGCGCCCCAGAATGTGGTCTTCGCCCTCTACTCGCTGGCCGATTGGCACCTGAAAATCAGCCAGGACCGCGAGGCGGCGCGCCTTGACCTGGAAAAGATTGTCGCCTTGTTTCCCGAGTCAGAATTCGCCCTGGGCGCGTCGCATCGCATCGCTCATCTGGGTGGCGCGGAAATGCTGCTCCCTCCCGGCGAGCGGAGAACATTCGTCGTTGCCGAAGGCGTCCACAATATCGGTCTGCTCCAAAGCTCGGAACACTTGAAGCCGGCGGAAGCTGATCCCGGACAATTGGCCGCCGACTATGTCAGGCATCTGGAGCGGCACCCGCTGGATACCGAAGCGCGGGAGAAGCTGGCAATCCTTTACGCGGACCATTATGCACGGCCGGATTTGGCGACGGACCAGTTGGAGCAACTGATTCAGGAGCCGAAGCAACCGGCCAAGCTGGTGGTTCATTGGCTGAATTTGCTGGCCGATCTACAGGTTCGATCCGGGGTTGCCTGCGAAACCATCCGGGAAACGTTGCAGAGGATCATCGATCGAGACCCGAAGGTGGCCGCGGCAGAAATGGCGCGGCATCGGCAGGCCCTGCTCAGACTGGAGCTGAAGGCAAAGGAAAAGAGCCAGGCCGTGAAGCTCGGCTCCTACGAACAGCACATTGGCCTGAGCCAAGGGCGCGGGAAGGACCGGTAACGCTGTGGCCGTTGATCATGAGGATTTGCTCCTGGCCGGACAGCGATGCCAGAAGCGGTGAGTAGTATGAGTGGTTCATCGCCGCTTGATTTTGGATTCCGTTCCAGGAAGGCATCGTGTGAGGCGGAAGAAGGGTCGCGGTGGAATCGCCGTGAGTTTCTTCACATCGCCGGTGCGGCGATGTTGGGCGCGTTGGTGTTGGGTGGTCGCGGTCGAGGTGTGGCGGCCGGCACGCACGCGGTCGCGGCGAACCATGATTTTGTCTTCCGCCGCCCCCCTGCGGAACCGCTTCAGGGCTTGTTGCTGGGCAACGGCGACCTGGGCGTATCGCTCTGGGCTGAGGGAAATACGCTGGTGTTGAGCCTGGGCAAAAACGATGTCTGGGATCGGCGGCTCAATACCAACCACGATCAGCCCGTCGTGAACCTCGACCAACTGATCGACCGGGTAACGAAGGGAGAATGGGATTTCAAGGACTTCTATCAATCGCAGCCCAGCGAGCACAACTTTTCCCCCACCCCTAAGCCGGTCGGCCAATTGCGTCTCACCATCCCGGGTGCGATCACCGATCTACATTTGCGCCTGGACGACGCCACGCTCACGTTCGACACGCCAGTCGGTCAAGGGACGGTGTTTGTCGAGCATGAACGCAACCTGCTCCTGGTCCGCCTGCCTGCCCGCGCTGCGGAGGGCATGCGAGCCGAGCTCTTCCGGCCACGTGAACCGCTCGATTTTTGGAATAAGGCCAACGGAGCTTCCTTTCGGGACCATCCCACGCCGGAAAATGCTCGCGACCCGCAAAACGCGCCCCTCGAACCGCCCGAGACGGGCACCGCCGGGAAGACTTTGTGGCTGCGGCAACGCATTCCCGCAGACCCGACATTTCCCCAGGGCTTTGCCGTGGTCGCAGCGGCAGCGCTGGCCGGCATCCTCGGGAAGATCGTGATCGAGCCCGACCGGGTCGCCTGCCAGGTGGACAGCGCGGTGGGATCCTCGGCGACGCTCGCTCTCGCCGTGCGCACGACGAGCGACCGGGATGCCAATCTGCTGGACGCAACCGTTCGACTGGCCGAGCGTGCGCTGAAGGAGAAATGGCAGGCCGTCCACACCCGGCACGCGCGTGCGTGGGGCCGGTTCTGGTCGCGCAGCGCCATCGAAATCAAAGCGAGCGACCCAGCCAATGCGGTCATTGCCAAGGATGCTTCCCTGGCCGAAGAACTTTTCTATCGCAATCTCTATCTGCTGGCCTGCTGCTCGCGTCCCGGGGTGACCGCGCCCGGTTTGCTCGGGAATTGGATCTTTACGGATTACAGTCCCTGGAAGGGCTTGTACATGCTCAATTACAACTTCCAACAGCAGTTCTGGCCGGCTTTTATCTGCAACCATATCGAGCTGGCCCAGCCCTATTTCGACCGGGTGACCGAGACTTTGCCACGTGCGCTCAAGACCAGGGCCGCAGCCTTCGGTCATGAAGCGCCGGGCGCCTTTTTCAGCGTCACGGACTATCCCATCCGGCGCGAGACGCCCCTGTTCTGCAGCAATCTCTACGACGATTCCATGGAGGTCTGCGCGTGGGTGGCACAGCATTTTTGGCGGCATTGGGAGTTTGTGGGCGATCGAAAGTTTCTCGAACAGCGCGCCTATCCTTTGCTGCTCGAAGTGGCGCGGTTCTACGATTGGTTTCTGCACCGCAGCCAGCGGGCTGATTGCGCTCCGTATGTCCCCAAAGACGGCAAACTGCATATCTTCCCGACCTTTTCCCCTGAACACTGGGGAGTCGTCACCCCGCATTTCGAAAGCAACCTCGATACCGGTGCCGCCATTGCTTTCTTCCGCTACCACTTGCTGGCGGCAGCGGAGGCGGCGGAGATCCTGAAACGCGATGCGGAAGCGGCCACGCGCTGGCGGCAACTGGCGGAACAATTACCCGATTATCCCACTTTCGAAACGCCCCAGGGAAATATCTTTGTGGATGTCGTCGGGGCTCCGCCGATTGAATACAACATCCCCGGGCCGCTCGTGCCGGTGTTCCCGGCGGAAGACCCGTCATTTTGGGCCAAGCCGGAGCAGGTCGAGATTGCCCGGCGCACCGCGCGGGTCATCCGAACCAACGGCAACAACAGCCTGGTAATGCTCGGAGTGGCCCGGGCGCGGCTGGGCCTGGACGACAGCCTGGCCCAGTTCCTGACGGATGTGCGAAAGCGCTTGTATCCCAATGGAACTATTGAACTTGCGCTTGCGGACAGAACCCCGCGGTTTATGAAGCTGGGGATTTGGACGGAGAATTTTGCGGTTGCCGGTGTGATCGCCGAGCACCTGCTCCAATCCCATCCGGATGCCACGGGCAAATCGTTGCTCCGCATCTTTCCTGTGCTTCCGGCTGGCGCAGACGCCCGTTTTGCCGGACTCGTGGCCGAAGGGGCCTTCGAGGTAACCGCGGAACGGCAGGCGGGGCGGGTGACCGGAGTTGAGCTGGTGAGCCGACGCGGTGCGCCTTGTCGTGTATTGAATCCGTGGGGAAAAAGCCGGGCAAGCTTGAGCGTGAGAGGCCGGAGAATAGCGACGGTTCTTGGCGACGTGCTCGAGTTTCCAACCCAAGCGGGCAAAACCTAC
>JBAXTC010000442.1:0-6613 GCA_037130375.1 Verrucomicrobiota bacterium
CCCTTTCACCAAAAAGCGCGGCGACTGCGGGCGGCCAGTGGGAGTGGTCTTCAGAGGGCACCACTTGTCCCGGCCCCCGCACCAAAGCCGCGCGGTGAAGGGCGAAGGGACTGGAACAAGACACTGAACACGACAACCCCAACAACAGTGCAGCGGCCCCGGGGCCATGCGTCGGAGCAATCCCGCTCGGGGTGTCCTCGTGGTCAACTGGCGACGAGGGGAGTCCGCGGGGTGCAGCTCCTTGGGGGGTGCGAGTTTTGCTGGTCTGTTCTGGAGGCGGCACCGGGCCTGACCGCTCGGAGCCTGGGCAACCTGGACGACGGCTCGTTGCGCGCCGTGGTGGCGGCATGGGAAAACCCGGCCCGGTCGGTGATGGCGGCGAGCGAACCGGGGGGAAAAGCAGAAAGGTGCTCGCTGGCCGGGTCGCGCAGGAAGCCGTTGGGATGAGCGCGGCGCTCATCCGCGATGGGTGGTTCGGCAGTGGCAAAGTCCGCATCGCCGCGCGCCTGGAGCCACGCGCGAAACGCTTCGCGCGTGGCCGGGTCATAACCGCTCAACGGGCGATCTCCGGAGCCCTCGTAGAACCACTCGCCAGTGTTCTGACCGCACGGGTGAACGCCTGCGAAGTGATCCGGGAATGTTGCTGTAAGATGCCGGCACAAACGCTCAAGGTGCGCGGCTGCGGCAGTGCGATAGTCACCATGAGAGACCGACGCAAGACAGGCCGGTTGGTTGGTGTCGTAAACCATCCGCGCTTCGGGATGGCGTTGCAGCCACCAATCGGGGGCGTTGGCGCTAACGCGCGGAACGAGCAGAGCCTTGGAATTGACAGCGATGATTTGCCGGCAGAGGTCGTCCAGCGCCAGCCAGTTGAGCGGCTGCTCCGGCGATGTCCAGCAATTGGGCGCGACAAACGAAACGAAATTCACGCCCGCATCCTGCGCCAACGCGACTTGCTCGAAGAATGGTCCGGGCGATTCACTGATGCCTCTACTCCGTGGCACGCCAAAAAAGAACTGAGGTGGAATGGGTTTGCCGTTGACGTGTATCTGCGGTCCGTGCGGCGTGGGCTGAACCCGGACGGTGAGCGCGGCAGCGGACGCAGCTAGCAAGGTCACGGTGACGACAAGAGAGCGGGCGATCGTCTTCATGGCGCGAGTCGTATCTAAGACCATTGGTTGAGGGTTTGCAGCAACTCGCGCGCCCTCCATTGAGATTTTCAGTAAGCCCTACGGCTTCTTATCCAATTGCTCCAACAACCACCGCACGCTCTCCCGGTATTCTTTCAGTGAGGGCAACTCTTGAATCCTGCCCTCGCTGATCGTCCGATCTATGACTCGCAATAGATCTTGGTAGGCCTGCCGCTTTTGCTCGACGGTCAGGCCTGGCAACGAGGTTTTGGGATGCGCCTTCATCCCTTCTTCCAACTGAAGCGGCAGGATCATCCCTCCCAGCACATCGTAGAGACCGTCCAACTCGACGGGCGTGTAAGGGCCGAAGATGTGCCTTGGCAGGGATCGAGCGAAGGCTTTCGGATCCTCAATCGGCTCCAGGTTCCAGACCCGATCGGCAAAGAACGGGATAGCCGACGGCAACACACGCGGGTAGATGTCCAAGCCTGCCCAGGCGCACAGCGTCGAGCCCTGGATTTGCTTCCGGTATTTGGTATCCGGCAACTTCGGCACCGTCAGCGGATTCCAGCGGGCCAGGTTTTCCTCTTTGATATAGATATCAATGTAGGTCTCGGGATACCACGAATTGACCACTGGAAAGCCGAGCTCCAGAAACTTGTCATAGGAGCAGTTCTCCCACGGCCCGCGCCCTTTTTCCGCAATTCGCCAGTAATGCATCATGATGTCGCGCGGCAGGTCCACGTCCTTGGGACGGCCCACATCAATCTGATCGTTCCACATCATCATCCGCTTGCCGTGCTGCTTGACCATGGCATCCGTTCGCCGCGTGAAGTAATAGAACAACGCCCGCACGTCCTTGAGACCCTCGGTCTTGCGCCGCGCGCGGCAAACGGTGCACTCCTCCCAGTTGAAGAACACTCCAGCCTGCGGCTGGTCGGTGAACTCAACCTCATCCGTGCCGATGTGGATGTACGGGAAGGGAAAGATTTCGGCCAGCTCACCGATGACCTTTTCGACGAATTGATACGTGGCCTCCGTCCCCAGGCACATGGTGGACGTGCTGACCGGCCCGCTTTCCGGTTTGCAGGAAACCTCGGGCAAAAACTTGAGAATGGCCATGGCGTGGCCGGGGATTTCAATGGCCGGCAGGATGTCCACCTTGCGATCGGCGGCGTAGGCCACCAACTCGCGCATCTGCGCCTTCGTGTAGAACTGATTTGTCTTTTCTGTCTCGGTGCGCAATTGGTGGCCGACCAGCCGTGGGTAGCTCGCGATCTGAGGCGCGAATATGAGGTTGTCGGTCAGGTGCAAGTGCAGCAGGTTGAGCTTGCTGCGGGCCATCTCATCAATGTTGTACTTCAGTTCGGCCAGCGGCATGAACACCTGACCTGGGGCCACCAGCAGGCCCCGCCAGAGAAACTCGGGCCAGTCCGCGATGCGGCAGGCCGGGATGGTAAAATCCTCTCCCTTACGTTCCAAGAGATTGAATAAGGTTTGCGTTGCATAGAACAGTCCGCGATCCGACCGGGCCTGCAGACGGACCCGCCTGTTCTCAACCACGATGCGGTATCCTTCATCCTTGCCCGGATTCTCGGGAACACCTGCCAGGGCCTTCACCAGCTCAAAATGGATTGCGCGCCGTCGGAGCTTAGACGACTCGGCAACGGTCAACTGCAGGCCGAGCGCCGTATTCATCCGCGCGGCGAACCTGCGGGCCTCCAGCTTGGCCGCTGGGTTGCCCGCCGCCACGATTAGCGTCTCTTGGTTGAACGTGAAAACCCCTTGGTCCGCCTCCATCTGTTTGAGGCGTGGAACGACGCGCGCCATCGCCGGCGGTTGACCGCTAGCTGCCTTCGCTGGTGCCCCCGCAGCTCTGCCCCCCGCAGAAAGAGTTAAGAGCAGCCCGACGATAGATTGAATGGCAATCAACCACTTCCAATGGCTTCTTCGTAATGAGTCGGTCATAAATTCATGTGTGAATTGAAAAGGGTGTCACCAAGTGACTTGGGCGGGCAAGAGAAAGCGCAGTTTTGTTGTGCAGTTTTCAAGATCAAATACTGCCAAAGCATTACCAAGGCGGCCAGAAACCTGTTAGCCTCGTAATGGTTTCTCATTAGCACACGGTTGCGCGGCGGGTTTTGGTCAGTCGGACCAATAGGCGCCGAAGCGTGCCAGGTTGTCTTCGCCAAGGAAGGCGGGAGGTTTGGCATCCGCCTCGCCGAGGGCGGCCTTGGCAGCCTTCCACAAGTCCCCGCGGGTATATCGCTGGTGCTCGCGCGGCCAAGGCGTTTCGGTCAGGAGACGAAGGGTTTCCGCGGGTTGGCCCAGGGCAAGGGCGAGATCAGCGCGACGCTCAATGACCAAGCGTTGCTCCGAAGGCCGGGCCAGCAAGGCCACGCGTTCCTCTATGAGGCCGAGTTCCGTGTAGAGAATGTCTAGTTCGACGACCGCGATCGGATCCTGCAGCGGCCCTGCCTTCAGGTGCGCGACTGCGCGCATGGTCTCGCCGAGTTCCCGCCAAAGGATCAATCCCGCCAAGCGCCGTGCCGTGGAGGCGGAGTTAGTCTCGACGAGGCGGAGGGCTTCGCGCGCACGGCCACGGAACGCCAGCCAAAACGCTAGCGGTTCGGCGGCGCTGGCATTGCTGCGTGCAAGCTCCTGGCGCAGTGCCGATTCGACTTCGAGGCCGGTCGGCACCGGGGAACTGGGCAGTGGGCCATTGTCCGCTCGGAATTTCTCCCACTCGCCCTGCCAGACTGAGTGTTTCCAACCAATCCACGAATCCTCCATGGGCGGGAGGTCGAACTTAGGCCATGCGATAGCGTCACAGGCTTCGCGCGAGTGGACCGGAATCCAGTATTCCTCAACGTGGCGCTCGGTGTTCTTCGGAAAGCGCGGCTTCTCTCCCTGGTCAAGGAGCGGGCCGCTTTCAAGTTCGCAGTAGCACAGGTCGCTCTCGGTCGTGCCTTGCCCCCAGTGGCGATGCTCGCCGTAACCATAGGTCCAGACTTTCTTGCCGGGTAACTGCGCCGGTTCCGCCAGGTGCATCAGCCCGAAGCCCAGATCGTGATGGAACGCGCCGAAGGTCGGCGAACCGCCGGGCTTCCAGAAAAAGGCGGTCATCTGCTTCGAGTTGCGATCCCAATTCAAGCCCTCCCCGGGCCAGTCCAAGTCCGCCACGCGATGGTCATGCACCAGCACGCGGTGCGGTGAATGCACGAACTCCGTGCCTTCGGTCGAGCGCATGGCGGCGATCGTCCACGACATCCACGGATGATCCGAGTCGGTGCGATTGCGGAACGCGCTCCGCTGCACCAGCACGGGTTGATCCGCAACCAGTCCAAGCTCAACGACCCATTCCATGCCGGTGCGGGCCTCCCGTTCGCCGATGCGGATAAACCCGTAATCGCCAATTTGCCCCGCCGCGCAACCGACTTCCGCGGTGGACGTTGGTGAGTGGGCGATGGGGAAGTTGAATTCGATGCCACCGGAAATGAACGCCCAGATCGGCAAGATACGCACAGGTTTCACGACCGGATTGCTGAACAGAACTTCCTTTCCGATGCGTTTGTCGTACAGGCTATAGATCCGTCCGCCCAATTCGGGCGCAACTTCAACGCGCAGCGCGTCGTTTTCCAGCACGACCATGCGGAATGTGCGGGGCACGGGTGTGGCCGCCGTGTCGCTGTAGCTGGTATAGGGAAACAGGTGCTCGCGCTGGTAGATCAGCGGCAGTTCCGTAAGCGGCACGGGCTGAAAAAATGGAATCGTGCGCGTGGTCTCGTGGATGCGGATCACGATTGCGCCTCCAGAATCAACATTTCAGACGGCTTCAATGTCTGCCGATGCGGTTTGCCCACCTTAACGAATGGAACGGACATCGCGGTCTCCGCTCTAGCGCGCGGGGGTATGTATGTCTGATCTTTCATGAAAATAAGTGATCGTGGCTTGAACACCGGCATGGAAGTTTGCGGTGGGGATAAAACCCGCCGAGCGTAATTTATCCACCGATGCGAGCGAATGTCTTACATCGCCGGGCCGGGCGACAGCGCAATTGATTTCCGATCGCGAGCTGGTCAAACGGCAAATCGTCGCTGCCAGTTCCTTGATCGTGATGCGCTGACCGTACGCGACGTTGAAAACGCCTGTGGCCTTGGACTGCGTGGCGAAAAACACGTTCGCCGCCGCGATGTCTTTCACAAAAATGGAATCGCGCGTCTGCTCGCCGTCGCCGTAAATCGTGATGAGCTCATGCCGCAGCGCGCGGTCAATGAAGACAGGCACGGCCGCCGCGTATTGGCTCTTGGGATCCTGCCGCGGGCCGAAGACGTTGAAGTAGCGCAGGCACGCCGTCTGCAACCGACCCTCCTCGGCGAACATCTTGCAGTAAACCTCCCCGGCGAGCTTCGTGATGGCGTAGGGACTTTTAGGCTCCGGCAGCATCGTTTCGACCTTCGGCACAACCGGGTTATCGCCATAAATCGCAGCCGAGGTGCTCAGGACCAGTTTCTTGACGCCGGCTCTCGCGGCCTCCTCCAGCAAGACGAGCGTGCCGGTGGTGTTGATTCCGTTACACTCAATCGGTTTGGCCATAGACTCCGGTACGCTGATCATCGCCGCCAGATGGAAAACATAATCCACCCCCTGCACCGCGCACCTCACGGCCTCGCGGTCTAGGAGGGAAGCCTCGATGAACTCGTGTTTGAACGCGGCGATATTGTGCCTGAAGCCGGATCGCAAATTATCGAGCACGCGCACTTCGGCCTGCCCCTGGAAATGTTCCACGAGGTGGCTGCCGATAAATCCCGCGCCGCCGGTGACCAATACGCGCATTAGATTTCCTCCACCAAACGGTTCATTTGCGTTTCCTGTTGTTCAATGGACTCCACCAGTTTGAACTGCGTGCGGCAGCGATCGAGGTTGTGGCCTTCACGATGAATCTTGAAATAGGTGTCGCCCGCCAGGAAGTCGGTGAGGAAGCGAATCCCAATTTCGAACGTGATGAGCTTGGCGGCAAAAGCGAGGTGTTGCTTTTCGGCTGACGTCAGGAACTCCGAGGCTGATGTGAGATACCCGCGCACCAGCGCCTCGAACATCGGAAATTGCATGGTCACCTTCGCCAGGTCGCGCTCATCCTCCGGCACGGGACTGGTCGTGGTGCGCACCATGTCGCCGAAATCGTAGAGCGCCAGACCGGGCATCACGGTATCCAGGTCAATTACGCAAATGCCGGCACCAGTGGCGTCATCCAGCATCACGTTGTTGAACTTGGTGTCGTTGTGCGTGACACGCTCCGGGAGGTTCGCCTCCAGCAATACACTTCTCATTCCCTGGTGCCGCAGGGCAAATGCGATCTCCGGCTTCGCGTGGGCGGCGCGGTTCACAGCGTCGGCGGCAATGGCGTGTTCCAGGGCGAGGAATCTTTTGGGCGTGTGATGGAAATCGGCAATCGTGTCGTGCAGGCGCGGCGCGGGCAGGTC
>JBAXTC010000443.1:0-6598 GCA_037130375.1 Verrucomicrobiota bacterium
CTCGGGGCTGATCTCCCGGGCCGCCACCTCGCGCACGATCCGGCCGGCGCGGTAAAGCGCCAGGCGATGGGCCAGATTCATCACTTCGGGCAGGTCCGACGAAATAAGAATGACCGCCATTCCCTGCGCCACCATCCGGTGGATGATGACAAACATCTCTTCGCGCGCGCCCACGTCCACCCCCCGCGTGGGTTCGTCGAGGATGAGAATTTTTGGCGGGCGCTCCATCCACTTTCCGACCACCACCTTCTGCTGGTTGCCGCCCGAGAGATTGCCGATGGGTTGCTCGGGGTCATCGAGCTTGATCCCAAAACTCTGCACAGCGCGCGAAACGATGCCGCTGCGCCGTTGCGCGTCCGGACGGCAGCCGTGAATCCATTCGCGCGTCCAGGGGAGCGCGAGGTTGTACGCCACCGAACCCGACATGACCAGGCCCTGGCGTTTGCGATCTTCCGGCACCAGCGCCAGGCCGGCGCTCATCGCATCGCCGGGGCAACGGATGGTGGTTGATTTGCCATCGACCAGTATCTCCCCGCTGTGAAGCGGATCAATGCCGAACAGCGCGCGCGCCAACTCGGTGCGGCCCGCGCCCACGAGCCCCACGAACCCCAAAATCTCGCCGTAGCGCAGCTCAAAGCTCACGTCATGCACCTGCGCATTCCGCAAATGCCGGACGGTCAGCGCAATGCCCCCCGGTCTCTCTGGCGGACGCAGGGAGCGCGCTTGGAGATCACGTCCGACCATTAAACGAATCAACTCGTTTTGATTCAATTCCGCGGCTGCCTGCGTGCCGACGGAACGTCCGTCCCGCAATACCGTGATGCGGTGGGCCAGCCGTTGGATTTCCTCGAGGCGATGCGAAATGTAAATGATTCCCACGCCCTGACCGCACAAGCCGCGCAACTTGACAAACAGGGACTCCGTCTCCGCCTCCGAAAGCGAGGCGGTTGGCTCGTCGAGAATTAAAATGCGCGCGCGCGTCGAGAGTGCGCGGGCAATTTCTGTCATCTGTTGCTGCGCGACACTCAAGTCGGCAACACGGGTTTCCGCCGAGCCGAGTTCCGGCAGACCCAGCTCGGCGATGAGTGCCTGCGCACTGGCGAAAAGCGCGCGGCGATTCAAGAAGCCAAAACGCCCCGGCTCGCGACCCAGGAAAATGTTCTCCGCCACAGACAAGTTCGGCGCGAGCGAGAGTTCCTGATGAATGAGCCGGATGCCCAGCCGATCTGCGTCAGTCACCTCGCGGATCTCCACGACCTGGCCGTCCACGAGAATCTCGCCCGCATCGGGGCGATGGATGCCGCCCAGGATTTTGATCAGGGTGGATTTTCCCGCGCCGTTCTCCCCGAGCAACGCGTGGACCTCGCCCGACCGCAACTCGAAGTCCACGCCATCCAACGCGGTCACGCCGCCGAAACGTTTGGCAATGCCCCGAAGTTCGATCAGGGGGACTTGAGTTGGGAATGGGGCGTTCACGCGGCAACGACTCGAGGTTCTGGCAGGCGCAGGCTACTTGAGGAACTCTGCGGCGTTTGCTTTCGTGACGAGTTTGACGGGTATCTTCACGTCCTTGTCCACCGGCTTGCCCGCCAAATGGTCGTATGCCTTTTCGGCGGCGACACGGCCAATCTCACCCGGGGACTGAGCCGAGGTGGAATGAAGTTTCCCGGCCACAACGGCGGCTGCGCCTTCGCGCGACCCGTCCACCGTCACCACGGTCACTTGATCGAGCTTTCCCGCGGATTCGATGGCCGAAATGCAGCCCAGCGCGCTGGGATCGTTGATCGGGAACGCGGCATCGAGCTCCGGGAATCGTCCCAGCAAATCACGCATCACCGGACGCGCGGCTTCGGTGGTTCCTTTGCCTTCCTGCACATCGAGCAATTTCAAGCTTGGATGTTTTGCCATCTCGGCTTTGAATCCGGCCACGCGGTCGATGCAAGCCTTGTTGACCGAGAGATGGAGGATGACGACCTTGGCGTTGGGTTTCACCTGGAACAGCGCTTCGCACGCGAGGCGGCCGGCTTCCACGTTGTCGCTCGCCACCTGGCAAAGCACCAGTTCAGGATCACTCACCGGCGCATCCACGACGATGACGGGAATGTTCTTTCGTTTCGCCTCGATCAAGCTGCCCTTGATGCCCTCCCAGTTCACCGGGTTGATGAAGATAGCGGCGGGCTGCTGTTGAATCAGGTCGGAAATGTCGTTCTTCTGTTTGAGACTGTTGAATTGCGCGTCCAGCGTCACGAGCCGGTCGCCGCGCGCCTCGATGCTTTTCTCGAGGCCAGCGTTCAAATCCACGAAGAAGGGGTTGTTCATCGTCTGAAACGAAACCCCAAAGAGCCGGCCCGACTTTTCGGGAGCTTTGGTGGCGTCAGATTTCTTGCCGCAACCGGTCGTCAACATGACGAGGCTGCATATCGAAACCAAACTAAACGTGAAGGTGCTGAATTTCATAGTTGATAGATGAGGCTAAACTAAGCTTTAGTCGATATTCAATTTCTCGTTCGAGCGGCGCAGGGAGCCTTGCATCGCGATACCTCTCCGCAGTGTTGCCAAGACGTGCTGGTCGAAAAAGTCTGTCCTGCGTCATGGAAAGTGTTTGCATGTTTGTGTGCTTCGTTCTCCGAAATATTGTGTGTCGCGATAAATTGTGTTTACAGTCGCACAATTTCCTTGGTAACAATTTCATTATTCGTTGGTGTAACCAACCAGTTGGGGAAGTCGGAATTTCCCTGGCAACGGTCGCCAGAGGCTCATTCATCCCTACCAAAGACTTCCGCCAAATCGACGGCCAGCCAGAGGCCGTCGCCGATGGGCACCAAGGCTTAGGAAACAAATGGGAAAAGACAATTATGCGGGGAGCGATGATGTCGGCAAAATGGCGAAATGCCCAGTGGCCGGGAAATGCGAGCAACGCGGCAGGAGACTGCCGCATTCGTTATCGGTCATCAGTCATCGGTCATCAGTCATCGGTCATCGGTCATCGGTCATCAGTTATCGGTCATCAGTTATCGGTCATCAGTTATCGGTCCTCCGTCTTCCGTCCTCTGTCCTCCGTCCTCTGCCCTCTGTCCTCCGTCCTCTGCCCTCTGTCCTCCGTCCTCTGCCCTCTCTCCCCCGTCCCACTCCCCAAAACCTATGAAAACACTCACCCAACGAGTTGGCCGGTTTTTTATGCGCGCGGTCCAGGAACCTCACGGTCGTAGCGCAGCATTCGGATTGGCTGAACTCTCCTGGCCTGCGCCTCTCAGTGCTCATAAGCCCCGACTTCGCTTGGTTGTCCTCGCCGGAAGCGTGGGACTGGCGCTGATTTTTGGCCGAGCGGCGGGTTGGGCGGGAACGGACGGCCCCTACACGAACGCGGGCAACTACAGTTGGACTTGTCCGCCCAACGTCTCTTCAGTGACAGTCGAATGTTGGGGGGGCGGTGGCGCTGGTGGAGGTGCGCAACGATCTAGCGGCAGTGGCAACTCTGCCGGCGGTGGTGGAGCGGGAGGTGCGTATTCAAGAACTACGGTTTCTGTTACGCCTGGCAACTCGTACGCGATTGTTGCAGGTGCTGGCGGAGCAGGACTATCTGCGGCGAACGGAAACGCTGGTGGAGATTCCTCATTTAACACGTCAAGCGCTGTGGCAAAAGGCGGCGCGGGGGGCAACGCTGGAGTTGGTGCTGGCGGCACGTACGGGACAGGTGGGACGTGTCCATCGGGTAGCTCGGGTACTGTAAACCTCGGGGGCAGCGGCGCGTCAGGGTCCTCATCGGGCGGTGGCGGCGGTGGCGGAAGTGGTGGGATTTTAGGTGCCGGTGGTAGCGCAAGCGGAATAAGCGGGGGTTTGGCGGGTTCTGGTGGTGGTGGTGCGGGCGCTACGGGAAGCTTAACCTCGGGAAATGGTGCTGCCGCCACGGCTCTTGGCGGGGGTGGTGCCGGTGCGAGTTCATCTAGCACTACTCTACGCACTGGCGGTGCTGGGGCTGCCGGCAAGGTTCAAATTACTTACACCGGCGCCGATTACCGCAGCAAGCAGACCGGCAACTGGAACGACACCACCACTTGGCAAACTTATGACGGTTCGTCCTGGGTAGCCGCCTCGGCAACGCCCAACGCCAACAACAATGTTTACATTCAATCAGTCCACACCGTCACACTTCAGCAGAACGAGGCGTGCAGCGACCTTCATATCGCCACAGGAACGACAGGAACTTCGTCAAGTTTGTTGGGCAAGATAGCACTTCAGACATACACTTTGGCCTTGTACGGCAAGCTCCGTTGTTACTATGCCGCGGTGGGCACGACTCCGGGAACTTCCAGCTGGGATGGTTACTCTATGTATCCATGTACCGCGAGCGCCGGCGGCAAAATCAGCGTCGCTGGAAACAGCCGGGCTTTGACAGTCTCCGGCCAATGGAGCGCAAGCATTACTACCACTGCCACCGGCGCTTTCCCCCTGGAAATCAATCTCACCCCGGGTCAGACCGCCACCTTGGCCACAAGCATCAAGTGTGCTTCCCTCGTCGTCAACGCCGGGACACTCGACGCGGGCAACAACGGCATTGCAGCCGACACCGGCACTGCCGGTCGGGGCGACGTGACCATTAACAGCAGTGGCGTGCTCCGCTCCGCAATGTCAGGCACAAATGCGGGCAATCAAGTGATGTCCCAATCAACCATGACCCGCGCTGGTATTTTGACGGTAAACAGCGGGGGAAGACTCTTGCTGACCGGAAATCCCCCCTGCATCGACATGGACTCCATCGTGTTTAGCGGAGCAGTGGAATACAACAAGGCGAACGTACAAACCCTGACAATGTCGTCAGGCCGAGACGTCGCCGCCGCGAATCCAAGCGCCTACACCGACTTGATCCTGAGCGGAACAAGCCAGAAAACACTGGGTCTGAACACAACCGTCAACGGCACGCTCATCATGGCAGGCACAGATGCCACCGTAACCTTGTTTCTCGGCACCTCCACGCTGACCTACGGCGCTTCTTCGACTTTGGCGTACGCGGCTGGTGCGGCACAAACCACGGCCAACACCGAGTTCCCCGCATCCGGTGGTCCAATCAGTTTGACGATCAGCAACGCCAACGGTGTGACTCTGTTGGCGGGTCAATCGAGGACTATCAATGGAACCGTGACTATGGCCCAGGGTGTTTTGACATTGGGTTCAGGGGCTTCGCTTGCCTACGGCTCTGCTGGCACGCTCGTTTATGCCGGCTCGACTGCCCAAACCACCTCGGCTGCGGAGTTCCCCAGCTCGAGTGGGCCCTTCAACTTGGCAATCAACAATGTCAGCGGTGTGACTCTTCTGGCGGGTCAATCGAGGACTATCAATGGAACCGTGACTATGGCCCAGGGCTCGTTGACACTGGGTTCAGGGGCTTCGCTTGCCTACGGCTCTGCCGGCACGCTCGTTTATGCCGGTTCGATTGCCCAAACCACCTCGGCCGCGGAGTTCCCCAGTTCGAGCGGCCCCTTCAACTTGAGAATCAATAATGCCAGCGGCGTCACCCTTGCTTTTTCGCGCACCATCAGTGGCACGCTCACGCTCTTGCCGGGCGCAGGCTTGGACCTCAACAGCCAAAGCATCATTTGCGGCAGCGCTTCGCTGGCGGGCACCCTGACGATGGAAATCAACAAGACCGGTCCCGGCACGTACACCGGCTCCAAACTGACGCAAACTGCCGGCACCCTCACCTACGGCGGCGTGCTCACGGTGAACAACATCGGACTGGCGCTGCAAGGCGGCGAGGTGTTCGATTTGTTTGATGCGCCAACCTTCAATACAGGCAGCAGTTTCAGCGCCGTTACCCTGCCATCACCGCTGGCCTCGGGCCTGAACTGGTACACGGGCAACCTGGCGGTGGATGGCACGATCATCGTCAACCGCGCGCCTGTGGGCGGTGCGCACGCGATTACCACGCGGACCAATCTCCCGATCACCGTCAGCGCCAACAAACTCAAAGCCGGCGACAGCGACCCGGACACCAACCAGCTCTCCATCACGGCGGTTAGCGACCCGCAGCCGTCGGGGGCGAGCGTCAGCCTCACCAGCGGCGTGATCACTTACAATCCCGGCAGTGCGGCGGCAGGTGGGGGCAGCTTCAAATACACGCTCGAGGATGATCGCGGCGGCAGCACGCTCGTCACAGTCACGGTCACGATCACCGACAGCAGTTCGGGTGGGGGGTCGCCCAACTTGGTCTATGGGCCGGTGATTGATGGCACGGACTTCGTGGCGCGCTTCGCCGGCATTCCCGGGCAGAGTTACACCATCGAATCCTCCACCAGTGCCACCGGTCCGTGGGTGAAGAAATCGAACGTCACCGTACCGACAGATAACAGTCTCGGCTTTGGGGTGGGCGTGTTTGAAGTTCGGCAGGCCACTTCTGAGTCCAACTCCGGATTTTATCGCACGGTCTATCCGGCCTACTAAGCAAGCAACTATGAACTCCAACAACCAAAGGAATCTGTATATGAAAAACTGGATCAGCAGGCTGGCGGTCACGGCGGGTTTGGTGGCGGCGGCGACGGCTGCGCACGGCGCGGTGTTCCCGTTCAACTCGACGGGGAGCACCACGATTCCAGATTACCCT
>JBAXTC010000444.1:0-6590 GCA_037130375.1 Verrucomicrobiota bacterium
CCGGCAAAAAGTTGTTCGAAGTCCTGCGCTTCCTTGGCTGCCTCCTGCTCTGCGATGGTATTGCTTTGCCGGCGTCAATCCGCAAACAAGAACCGCAGGTCATCGAGTGTGAGGCTCTTGGCGAAGCGTTCTTCGCCGAGCACATCCTCCGCCAGGGCTTTCTTTTGTTTCTGCAAGGTGCGGATTTTCTCCTCGATGCTGTCTTTGATGAGGAGTCGGTAGGCGATGACTTTATTGACCTGGCCGATACGGTGGGTGCGGTCGATGGCCTGGTTTTCCACGGCGGGGTTCCACCAGGGATCGAACAGGACAACGTAGCTGGCGGCGGTGAGGTTGAGGCCGAAGCCGCCGGCTTTGAGCGAAATGAGAAAGATGCCCGGGCCGTCGGTGGATTGAAACTGCCGAACCAGGTCACCGCGATTTTCCGTCTGGCCCGTCAGGTAAAAGAGCGGCCATTTGCGTTGTTCGATCTCCAGGCGAAGGATGTCGAGCATTTCCACGAATTGTGAGAAGACCAGCACCTTTTGGCCCTCTTCCATCAGCGGTTCGAGCTGCTCCAACAGGGCCTCGGTCTTGGCGCTGGGCGCTTCAGAATCGGGCTTCATCAGGCGCGGATGGCAGCAAATCTGGCGCAGCCGCAACAGCGAAACCAGGAAGTGAAACTGCTGTTCGGCCAATTCCTTTTGGGTCTTGACGGCCAGCAGCAACTGTTGGGCGCGCTTGAGTTCCGCGCGATAGAGCGTCTTTTGCTCGCCCTCGATTTCGCAGAACAGATCTTCTTCGATGCGGTCGGGCAGGTCTTTGGCGACCTGGGTTTTGGTGCGGCGCAGCAGAAACGGACGCACCCGGGCGGACAAGCGCCGGCGGCCGAAGGGGTCGCCTTTGGTGTCGTAAAGCCGGGCGAAATGCGCGCGGCTGCCAAGCACGCCCGGCATGGCAAAAGTCATGAGACTCCACAAATCCAGCAACCGATTTGCAATCGGCGTGCCGGTGAGGACCAGCCGGTGCTCGGCCCGCAACGCGCGGGCGATCTGGGCGGTCTGGGAATTCGGGTTTTTGATGTATTGGCCTTCGTCGAGGATTACTGCCAGCCAGCGCACAGGGACAAGGCTCTCGCCCATCAGGCGGAGCTGGGTGTAATTGAGCACGTGCAAATCCGCGTCTTGCAGGTGGTCGCCAAAACCGCCCAGCTCGCCGGGCGGCCAGAGTTTAACGCGCAGCCCGGGCGTGAAGTTCACGGCCTCGGCGTGCCAGTTATCCATGACGCTCTTGGGGCAGACGACAAGGCTGGGAGGAGTCTGATTGGTGATCGGAGATTGGGGACTCATGCCTGGTGAATGGGGCTGGTCGCGCAGCCAGAGAAGCCAAGCCAGGGCTTGCAGCGTTTTGCCCAGGCCCATGTCGTCGGCGAGAATGCCGCCAAAGCGGTTGGTGGACAGGTAGGCTAAGAAGTGGAAGCCTTCGAGCTGATAGGGACGGAGCTGTGCCATGACGCCGCCCGGCAGGTCGGGCGCCACCCGGGCCTTGAGTTCGCCGACGCGCCGTTGGATTTGCTCGACCTGCTGCTCCGGCAGGAACTTTTTGGCGGCATCATCGGCAAGCTGGAGGGCGTGCAGGCGCTGCGGTTCGGCGGAGAGTTCGCGCGGGCTAAGGCCCAGGCGCGCGAGCCGTTCGTTCTCGTCCTCGCTCAAATCGAACTGGAGGCGCCGCCAGCCTTTGCCTTCCAGCCGCACATAAGCGCCCTTGGCGTTGAGAAGCAGTTTGATTTCATCCTTTGTCAACGTGGTGTCGGATACGTCGATTACGATGCGAAGATCAAACCAATCCATGTCCGTCTCGGTCACGTCGAGCTTCACGCGGCCGGCGACGTCGGACGTCATAAACGACGCCAGGTCGCCCGTGAGCTGCACGAGAAAGTGCGCCGGCATGGTCTTGAGCCACCCGGCGAAGAGTTCCGGGAATTTCTTGGTCACACGTATGGCCAAACCGCCGACGAGGAGAGCGGGCTTTAGATTCAGCGGTTCGAGTAATGGCGGCACCGATTCGAGTGCGGCCGGGTCGTAGAGGGTGATGATGGCCTCATCCTTGCGTTTTTTTCGACCACCCGCGGGTATTTCGTGCAGCCAATTGTATCCGGTCCAGATCTGCCGGTGTCCATCCGGGGCCTCGGCCACCACGTTGAAAAAACAATCCTCGGTGTTGCTGCCGGTAAAACTTGGCCGCAGGCCACACTGAATAGCGATCTGGTAGGACAACGTGCGGACGCGCTCGCGGACGCGAGGCGGCAGCTCCGTGCCTAGTGACTGGAGGAAGGCCACGCCGGCGGCGCGCTCGATGGCTGGCGCCGGAATCCGGGTTTCTTTGGCCGGATCCAGCACCTGTTCGTGGGGGGACGGGCCGGCGAACACTGCGTTGGCCGTGAGGTAAAGCGGCGGATGGGCCGGCAGGATGCAGAGGATGTGCGGCGGCGGGGTGCCATCGGCCTGCACCAGGCGCAGTCGGTAATCGTCTTCTTCGCCCGAAGCGGGAGTCAAATCCCAGCGCAAAGGCTCCGTGGGCCGCGCCAGGGGCTGGCCCTCGTGGTTGACGATGCGGCTATCGAGTTGGCGGAGTCTCAGAAATCTGTTGAGCAGCCGGCTTGATTCGGAATCCCGGTAGGGCAATTGGATCGCCATTCCATAGAAAAGACGCTGGGAAAGGAGCTGCCAAATCAACTCGGCCTCGGGGGTAAGCTGAATCTTACCCTCCTCGTAGTCCGTGACGAACAGTCGGATATGGATCTGTTTGATCGAATCAAACGTCGTTTGGGGTGAACGGATCCACTGCAACCGCGCCTCCTTTTCATCAATCAAGAGGCGCAGATCGGTGTTCGCCTGATGCGCAGGCCGTGCCGGGCCGGAATGGAGGTTGAGGCTGCCCAGTTTCTGTTTCCATTTTTCGACTTCGCGCTCACGTTCCCAGTCAGCCAAACGTTCCTGAATTACCCCCAGGTCGGTGATGGGTTGCATGAATTCGGGGATTGGAATCTGGTGTTGCTTTGCGGCGTGCGCGACATAGAGCCAGAAAAGGTATTCGTCCTCGGGCAACCCCGGCCAGACATGCACCGCATTCCAACCGTAGCCGCCCAGCCTCAAGCCCATTTCCTCGAAGTCCCACTGGGTGATGTGCCCCGCCTGGCGGCAGCGGGCATATACGGTGCGGACCTTCTCCAGGAACCTACGTTCTTCTTTCTTGAGCGGCCGCTTCCTCGCCGCCGTCAGGCGGTGGACCAACTCGCCGGTGTCGGACGGCGTCGGTTTGTTCCTGGCGGCGGCCATGGAGACCGACGCCGCCGAACCGCTGGCACTCAGGCTGCGGACGGCGGCGGTGCTATGCTCCGCCAGCAACGCGCGCATCGCAGCCGCGACGTGTTCGCAGTCAAACTCCCGCGGACACGAACAACTGCCCGACCAGCCTTCGGCCGGATCGTATTCCAATTCCACTTCGTGAAGCTCGCCATCCTTGACACGGGCCGAATAGGCTACGCCCGGTTCCTCTGGAACCAGGTCTTGCACGCAACCGCGGCAAAAGCAGGTCTCGCCTTTGCGCCGGACGTCGGAGCTCAACTGCTTGAGAAACGCCTGTGCGTTATGCGGGTCGAGCAACTCGAAGGTATCATCCATTCTTCGAGTATAACGACCAAATCTCCTGTGACAAGCAACTCGAAGCTTCAGGGCAAGTATTCCCGCAGTCCGGCGGGACGCCGTTTTCGGCTTTCCACTTTCGCCGGTTCGCCCTTTAATTGAGTCATGCGTGAACAATCACTCCAGTTCCTTCGGACCCTGGTCAACACTCCGAGCCCGGTGGGCCATGAAGTCCGCGGCCAGCGGGTCTGGCTCGAATACGCCAAACAATTTGCCGACGAAACGTTTTCCGATGCTTACGGCAACTGCGTGGCCGTGCTTAACAAAGGCGGTTCGCCCCGGCTGATGCTCGCCGGGCACGCCGACGAAATCGCCATGGCGGTCAATTACATCGACGAGCAAGGCTATATTTACGTCCGCAAAATGGGCGGCGTGGATGCCGCGATTACCAAGGCGCAGCGGGTGGTTATCCACACCCGCAACGGCCCGGTCAAAGGCGTCGTCGGCAATGTCGCGCCACATTTGATGAAGGACGACAAAGACCCTAAACCACCCAAGATTCACGATCTGTTCATCGACATCGGCGTCAGCAGCCGCAAAGAAGCCGAAAGACTGCTTCGGGTTGGCGACCCGATTACGCTGACAGACGAATTTGATCTGCTGCGCAACGATTTGGCGGTTGCGCGCGCCTTCGACAATCGCATTGGCACCTTCGCGGTGGCCGAAACGTTGCGGCTGCTCAAGGAATCGAACACCAAATTGCAGGCTGAAGTGTGCGCTGTCTCGAACGTGCAGGAGGAAGTCGGCCTGCTGGGCGCGCGCCAGATTGCCTATTCGCTCAAACCCGACGTCGCGCTCGTGGTGGATGTGACTCACGCAACTGATTATCCAACTGTCAGCAAAGCGCAGCACGGCGATACCCAAATCGGCAAAGGCCCCGCCCTCACCCACGGCGGCTGCAACCATCCCGAGGTCGTGGACCGCCTCGAAGCGGTGGCCAAGGCGAAGAAGATTCAGCTTCAGCACGAGGCCATGTCCTCGACGAGCGGCACGGATACGGATGCGATTTTTTGGACCCGCGGCGGCATCGCCAGCGCCTTGATCAGCCTGCCCAACCGCTACATGCATTCGCCGGTGGAAGTGGTGAGCCTGAAAGATCTGGAACTGATTCCCCAACTGCTCGCCGCCTTCGCGGCTTCGCTCAAGAAAGGCGAGGAGTTCAAGGTGAAGATCTGATTGGCTTTCCGCCCGATGTTTGCTAGATTGATGACATGGCAGCCGTGACCGAAAGACACGCCAGGCGCTGGACCTACGAGGATTAATACCAACTTGTCACAACGTTTCAGAGATGGGCTTGAATGAACTCTTGAGGCGTGATTGGCTGCGGTTTGTACCCCGATCCAGTGAGGACGCAAAAATGTAAATCGGAAGTAATGACATACTCGGCCTGTGCGGCAACCGCACAGTCAACGAACTTGTTGTCGTCCGGGTCGGCTGTGACGACCCCAAATCGGAAGTAGGGCTCAAGAAAAAGAATGTTGGCGTGAAGATAAAACAGGAGCGTCAGAAACCGTTCCACCTGCTGCCAGCGCGCTGCGCCCGACAGTCGGGTGATGGTTTCTTGGTATTCGAAGAGGATTTCATTGGAGATCGCCAACTCGATTCGTCCAGTGAGAAGGGCATCGCGAATGGAATGCCCGGCTTGGTTCCGGCCAAAGAGTTGCACCAGCACGTTCGTGTCGATGCAAACCCTCATCACCCGTAGCTGCATTCGGCGCGAACCTGAGAAAGAACTCGTTGAACCCGCTCGCTGCTCAGCTTGCCCGCCTTCCGGTCCTCGTCAAATGCTGCGTCCAAGCTCTGCGCCAACTCCTCGGCTTCCAGTTGCAGCAGGACGCGATTGAGCAGCGAGAGCCTGTCGGCGCCCAGTTGTTCGATTCTCGCGTGCAAAGCCTCTTTCAAACTCTGTTCGTCTGCTGGCATTTCCAATGGCTTGACCATGAAACTAACCTAAGTGGAAAGAAGTCCTTTGACAAGCCTGATCCCGGCCCCATCCCCGCACTACAGCCCGCATTTTCCATGCCTCTGATCGAGTCGCGACGGTCCGGACTTTGAACTTTACTACAGCGTCACATCCTCCGGCCTGACTTCCAGGCACTCATCCTGATCTTCCCAAACCAAGGCGGGATAAAACTCCAGCAGTTTCGGGGCGATGCTCCGGCCGACCAACCCGAGCAGCCGCTCGGCATCTGCCGCGGCGTTCTCGTAGGCGCGGTCGTAATCACGGGCGATTTTGCGTTGGCGGTCGTCCCAGTGGGCAACGGCATGCACCGGGCTATACTCCGCAGCCCAGGCTTCCAACTCGCTGTGCAGCGCGGCCGGAATGTCATCAAACGGCACAAGCGTTTCGCTGCAATGTTGGCAAATCAAGCCGGCATCCCGCACATCGCGCGTGAGCAGCGGCAGCATCGGCGCTCGACAGCAGGGCGATTCGGAATAGGCGGAAGGCGGGGTAGCCAACCGTTTGAGCCAGACCTGGCGCTCATGGGCCAACTGTGCGGCCAACCGGTAGGCGCCGAGCAGCGGGTGTGAAAGCCGCCACGCCTTGCCGGCCAGTTGGCTCAGGGTTTGGGCCAGCCAGCGTGCCAGGGTCATATCATCGAAGTCGCGAAAAGCGAGGCTGTACTCCTGCCAAAGCAGGTCGAGCGGAGCATCAGCGTTAGTAGCCATCAGCCAGAGCATGTCGGGGCAGAGACCCTTTGTCGAGAGCGAGGTGTTTATCCACAGCACTTCTCATCTTGACGGAGTGTAGGGCAGGTCTCCGACCTGCCGGTCCACGGAGTCTCCGACTCCGTGCAGGGCCAGAGACCCCGACCAAAAGGTCCAACTCGACTAGAGTCCTTGAACTTTAGAACCTGTTGTAGTCAGATCAAGTTTCAAGCGGCAAGTTTTTCGGCGATGTAGGCG
>JBAXTC010000445.1:0-6587 GCA_037130375.1 Verrucomicrobiota bacterium
GGTGGCGGTGGGCGCATCGCGCTCTATTATGGCAACTCGACGTTTAGCGGCGGGTTGACGGCTCTGGGCGGCCTCGCCACGGGCGCCGGAAACAGCGGGGGTGCCGGCACGCTTTACACCCGGGCCAATAGTCAGAGCTTTGGCGACTTGCGCCTCGACAACAGCGGGATCACCAACGCCATGGAAACCCCGATCACATCGCCGGTTGCCTATCGGCTCACGCTCACCAACGTCACGGTGTATGCGACTAATTCTCTTACCCTCACCGGCCTGCGCGTCAGCGCTGGCGGCCTCCTCACGCACCCGTTTCAGGGGCCGCGCCTCCAAGTGTTTGTGCAAGGCGACGCCATGGTAGCAGGTGGCGGAGTCATTGGGGCAGAGGGGAGGGGCTATCCGACGCACACTGGGCCGGGAGCGGGCAGCGGCGGGATCTATTGGGGATCCACGGGATCTGGCGCGGGACACGGCGGCCAGGGAGGCTCGTCCTGGTCCGATGCGGGCGGTGTGGCCTACGACTCGGCGATGGAGCCCGTCGACTACGGGAGTGGTGGCGGCGGTATGGGCGACCGGGGTCCGAACCGGGGTGGCGGAGCCATTCAATTGACGGTCGCGGGCACGCTTACGATTGACGGCCGCGTTTCGGTCAATGCCGACGCGGTGACCTGGAGTACCGACGGCGGCGGTGCGGGCGGCAGTGTCTGGCTGACGGCGAGCCGGTTAAACGGCGCCGGCAGCATCACCGCCGACGGCCAGGCGGCCGGATACCCCGGCTCCGGCGCCGGCGGCGGTGGACGCATTGCCATCTACACCGGAGTGAATGAATTCGCGGGCGCCGTGGCGGCCAGCGGCGGCGAAGGCGGCTACCGCAGCGGCTCCAGCGGGAGCCGGCATTACAGTCCGAACGTCCCCGCCGGCCTCATCTCCTGGTGGCGCGGCGAAGGGAACACCAGCGATACCATGGACGTCCACCCCGGCACGCCGCTGGGTGGGCTGAGCTATGCCCCAGGGCAAATCGGCCAAGCCTTTGTGCTCAATGGCCAGAATGCGGCGGTGGCTTTGGGCAATTGGTTCAACCTCCAGGAATTCACCCTCAGCCTCTGGGTGAAACCCGACGCCAGCCAAGTCCAATACGCCGACATTCTCGACAACAACCACACTGACTACCGGAGTTGGGCGATTCAGCATGACAACGTGAGCGATGCCTCGCGAAGTTCTTGGCACTGGGGCGCTAACGGCGCGGGCGGAATAGCTTACTGGATGACCAACAGCACCTGGCAGCAGCTCGTCGTGACGGTAAGTTCCAACCACGTTTCGAGCCTCTACCGCAATGGTCAGTTGGTCCAAACGGTAGCCGGCACCGGGCCGATCACTTACGACGGCACCCAGTTCTTCAACCTCGGCAAGCATCACCTGCTGGGCCGCTACTTCAACGGCCTGGTGGACGAGTTGATGTGCTTCAACCGCCCGTTGTTGCCGGAAGAAGTCGCGTCGCTCTACTTCAACCAGGGCGGCCCGCTCCAGTTGAGCATCCAGCCCGCGGCCGGTGGCGTGCTGCTCTCCTGGCCCGAGATCGCCACCAGCTATGCACTTGTCTGCCGCACTAATCTCACGGTGGGCGCTTGGGAGTCCGTGACCAACACGCCGGTCCTTAACGGCGACCGGCTGGAAGTCCTTCTCCCCGCCAATACGCCGATTCAGCGCTTCTTCCAACTCGCGCAATAATCCGCCGCCATGGACGACCGCCGTCAGTGACCTGGCGCTAGCAGACTTGCCAGCAATTCTGCCCATGAGGAAAATCGAGATGAATGAGTGGGGATCGCGCAAGAATCTTCGCTCACAAATAACTTATAGGCAACTTTAACGAGGTGGGTGGATGCTTTTGGTGGTGTTTTCAACTGTTGCTTTTTGAGCAGATGGGGTTTTTCAGCGGAATCGAGATTGTCATATTCTTCGCAGTCGTTGGTTGGCGGGGGCGGCGTGCCGGCTCTTGCCCCGTTGCTGCAGCAACCAGGCCGGCGGCATCGTTGTCTGCGACCGCAACTCCCAGGCTAAATCCACTTTCCTGGGTTCGCCCTTCCGATGGTCTCTTAGGTCCGCCTCGCTCCAACCCATCCGCTTCCGCCTCCTGCACCACCTTCCCAGCACGTAATCACACACCGTCTTGAGATACCGCCTTTACGGCAGATTGCGCAACCGGTAGAATTGGGCCGCTCCTATGGCATCCAAGATTACTTGGGTGACGCCGTTGCTCAGCGCCGGAGCGTTCGTCACCGCCGACCATGTGCCTGCTCCCAGCTTGCCGGTGCTTTCCAGTTGGCACGAAGTTGCTGCCACGGGCCAAGAAACCAGCACTTGCTGCGCGCCGGTGCGGCTAACTGACAACGCTGGGAGACTGGAGAATCGGAGCGAGCCAAAGGTCCATTCCCCCAAACCGGCTGCTGCTTGCGCAGTGATCGTCTTGGCAACGGCATCGATCACTGCGGGCACCTCGCTCCAGGTTTTGCCGTCGAATTGATACAAGCGGGCCGCGTCGGCCTTGAAACCGGAGGGCAGCTTCAACGGGTCATAATGGAACCGAACCATCATCGGCGGCAGGGCGGAGCCGGCGAAGAAGGTGTCCCCACGAACGGTCCAATACTCGCTGGCGCCAACGACTGTGGGGAGAGAATTAGAAAAGAATGTCGAAGGCTGGTCCACGTGCCACGCCACCACCATCTGCCGGCCGGCGCCGACACTCGGCGAACGGAGGTCCGCACCACTGCTGCCCAGGACTGACCAGTTGGTGGAGGCAAGGTTGACGCGCTGCTGCGTGAAGCCAGCGGGGGCGGTCGAGTCGGTGATGATGGTGCTCTGGGATGAAATGCCGTAGAGATGCCCACCGGTCACAGCAAGCAAATCGATCGGCTGGGAAAGCCCTTTCACAATGAGCGTTGCGGTCGCGCCGTTGAACCGCCACAGCAAACCCAATCCGCCGCCGGTGTAAATGCTGGGCGTGCGCTGCGCGGCATAAACGCCGTCTGGCGCGCTGACGATCTGCGTAAAGTTGTCGCCGTCTCGCTGTTCGACGCCGGTGACTCTCTGCCACGCACCGCTGACGCGCCGCCAGACCAGTGCGTTCTCGCCGACCGCATAGACGTCGGAGGCATTGCCGCTGATGCCAGTGATCGCGTTTGTGCCCGGCGTTGTATCGGCAGCCCAGACCGCGCCGCCATACCGGAATATCTTGCCGTTCTTCGCGCCGATGTAGATCTCCGAATCCGACCGACCCCAAATCGTGCTGAGCACCGTCACTCCCATTTCCGGCGCGGGAACGGAGTAAGTCGTGGTCCAGTCGTTCGACCCATCCCACCGCATCACCCGCCACGCACTGCAGGCATAGAGGCTGCCGGCGGGCGAACGCCAGAACGCGACGGCATCGGTGGGTTGATTCCAAGAAGCCCCCATCGCTTCCCAAGCCGACCCGTTCCAGTGATGGACACCGCGTTCGTATGTAAGCATGTTGTCCCAAGCGATCACGATATCCTGCAAGCTGCCGGCCCACGCCGCATTGACCATCGTCTGGATCTTCATGTCCGGAGGCAGGACCGGAAAATCATGATAGTTGAAGCCATCGAAATAGGTCATTGGCATCGTGCCCGTCCGGTAGAGCGAGCTGCCATAAACCAGCAGGCCGTTTGTCCCGCAAGAGGTGGCGCCGTTTGCGGTAAGCGACAAGGCTGCGTCACCGCCTGCAGTCAGGGAGGACAATGTGCCGCCGCCGAGTCCATTCGGGACGAATTCGTGCGCCACACCCCTCAGCCCGACACCATAAATGCGGTTGCCGGCGGCTGCGCCTCCCGTCCATTGCCGACGCATACTGTAGGTGAAGTCGTTGGTGTAGTTGATCACCGTGCCGTTGAAATGCCGGATGGATTGGGTCCCGAACAAGTTGATGTCGGTGGCCGAGCTGCCGGAGATCATCAGGATGCCGGTACTCGTGAACATGTTTCCGCCCAGACCCAGATCCGTCCAAGTCCCGTTGGCATTACGCCGATAGACTTGGCCGGTTTTGCCTCCGGCATAAACATTCTGGAGGTCGGCTCCCCAGAGGGCTTGCAGGAGGTTGGCAGAGAAGTTTCCGCTCTCCAACTTCTGTTCCAGGCTCCATGTGCCATTTTGATAGTGGACAATCTGGCCATGTGTGCCCGCAAAGAAGACATGGCCCGTGCCGACCGAGGTCACTGCCATTAAGCCGCCCTCCAACGACAAGGGAACGGGCACGAATTGCCAGTTCGTCCCGTCGTAGTGCGCTGGAAACGTGCCGTAGTCCGTCGTCGCCCAGACGTCTTTCGGACCGACCGCGCAAACCGCCGTCAAACGATAGGTCCAGCCGGAGTAATTCGGGGGCGTCATCTGCGTCCAATTGGTGCCGTTCCAATGCAGTATCCAACAGTGATCAGCGGAATTCAAAGTGTAGGCATCGCCCCCAACCGCCCAAACGTCGCGGGTCGTGAGACCATGCATTGCATAGATTGTCTTGTTCGCAGGTGTCACCATCTGCGTCCAGTTAGTGCCGTCCCAATGCTGAATCACGCCGCCATGCCCGCCGACGTACAGGTCATCCGGCGCCGCAGCCCAGGCGGCGAGCATGTCGTTACCCTGAGGTGAGGGAGTGACGAAACGCCAGTTGGGTGGCAAGCCGGCCACGGTCGAGCGAGCAGCCAGGAAAAGCACGCTGCCGCAAAAAGCGAGGCGGAACAGAAGGTTGATAACTCCACGAACTACTGATAAGAATTTGCTTTCTGAGCACCCGCCCGTACTGAGCGCTGTGCGTGTGAGGGAGAATTGCTTTTTCATGGTCGCGCTGATTGATTTTTCACCGACTTTCCATACGTTTATCGAACCGGCTCGCGGGTGTCAACCGCAGAATTGGATGGGGTTGAACCTGGTGACTTTCTGATTTCGGCTCATGGGTCAAAGGACAGTGGGTCTGCTTGGCGGGAGGAGATGTCGGTTGAGGAGGTGCCGCCCGCCGTTGGCTCCAGCGACTGGCACTTGCTATGCAGGGCTCGCGACCAACAAGGACGACAATATGTTGTTGGCAATGTGAGCGAAAGTTGGAGGCCAGATTGAAGCGGTCTTTGCAAACAACCAGCAGGCCAGAACGCTAAACAGAAAGACTCCAATGGCATTTGCCAACATCGCCTGATTTGATCCCCCATGTGATAACCAGTGTGGAAGATGCGCGCCGACAAACAGCAGTGAATCGAGCACAATGGCAAGACCGGCCGGCAATAGGGTCAGAAGCTCTTTCATTACCAGGCCTCGAAACAGCAGTTCCTCGAGCAGTGGTGAAACCACAAGCTGAAGCAACCCGAGCAGCGTGGGCAATGGTGACAAGCCGGCAGCGGAGAATATCTTTCCAATGGTCAACTCAAACACCGCGACCGCGAGAAGAAAGGTGACGGTGACGGCGAAGCACAGCAAAGAGCTGCGCAGGTTCGGAACTACAGCCGCCCCAGGTATTTGGCGGGAGGCGTCCTTCTGAGCCAGCGAGCGAAGACCGCAGCGGGCACGACCCATAGGATCAACTTGAGCAGATCCGAATATGCGGCCCGCGAGATCGGGGAGGTGATCGACTCGTCAACGGCGTAGAACAAGGTAGCGCGCAATGTCCAGAGGACAAAGAACGCGATCAGGAAGCAGGACAAATCAAGAGCAATTCTGCGCTGATGGACCATATTCTTAATCGAGTGCCTTCGTCGGCCACGCAGGTCAAAGCGAGCCGAGCAGGTTGGGCGGCAATATTGCCGATTTACGTCGGTGCGCTGGCCAACATGAGGGACTTCCGCCCTCGGAGCAGCCAGACTTCACCTTGGCGCTCTTTGTGGGCGCATTCGCGATGGGGGGACGCCTGGGCGAGGCGTTCTTACCAACCTTGCTGCCAACCATGCCAGGAACTTGCGAATGCGCCCCAGAGTTGGGATTCCATTTGATGGGCTGAGGAAATCTGTTGGCTTCGCCCGGGAGCTATGGTTTCCTGCTTTTGAAACAAACGGCAGGCATGAGCGGCAATTTTCTGCAACGCGGTGGGCTTTGGGTGCTAGTCCAGGGGATGCTTCTGGGCATGGTGATCGTCGGCGGCATCTTCTGTCGGCACCAGTGGCGAAGTTTCGCCCTTACTCTCTGCGGTATTTTCCTGCTCGTTGTCGCCGCCGTCTGCGGCGTTGCGGGCGCCATCCGCCTGGGCAAAAACCTGACGCCGTTTCCAAAACCATCTGCGAGCACCCGATTGGTCCAAACGGGTATTTACAGCCTGATGCGCCATCCGCTTTACACGGCGGTATTCTGTGCCTCGGTCGGCTGGGCGCTAGTTTGGCATAGTTGGCCAGCACTCGTGGCGGGGATGGCCCTGGTTCCGTTCTTCGATGCCAAAGCGCGGCGGGAGGAACGCTGGCTGCGGCAACAATTCCCGGATTACACCCGGTATGAGCGGCGAGTGCGCCGCTTTCTGCCGTGGATTTATTGAGGCTGGGCGGTTGAGCGCGGGTCTAGAGGTGCATAAGTCCCGACAGGGACGGCTGAGGCCCTGCGAGATCGGTCAGTCG
>JBAXTC010000446.1:0-6586 GCA_037130375.1 Verrucomicrobiota bacterium
GGGCTTGGATTCAGCACTACCCGTTGGGGCTGCTTGAGTCAATCAGCCAGGCAGGTTCTGTTTTGTGCTGTCCTGGAACTGGGTTGGGCCAACGGAAACCAACTTCTTCCGCTTGCGGCCTCCGGGTACGACTGCACGGGTGTCGATGTGTCCAAGCGTGCCCTCCAGAACCTCGCGGAAACCCACAGGCTTTTGGAGCAGTAGTTGCGAAAAAATCTGTCCCTTCGCATCGTGCATACGGACTTCGCCGCGTACTTTCCGCAAGAACGCTTCGACATGGTGTTCTATGGCTAAACTACTCGTCAGCGGCTTCTCCGGCCTGATCGGTTCAGAAGTCGTCGATTACTTCTGGACATTGGAAACCATGGACCTAAACATGTTTACACCTCCACTCCACTCGACCATTTTCATTTGTGCCGGCCGAAACTTCTCGGATTAACCCGAAAAGCTGCCAAACCGCGCGTCAGTCACACTTCAATTTCACCTTTCCGATGAGCAATCGAATAACCTCAAAAACAAGAAGGTCGATCAACACCATCGACATCATTCCGCGAGTGCTGTGTGGCGTGGTCGCAAACTTCCTGCGAAATCCTAAGAGTCTTCGTAACCGAATAATCCCAGGTGCATTTACTTTTCTAAAACTCCAGGCCGCTAAGTCCGTAGAAAACATCGACATTGGGCGGATTACTGGTATCGAGCGAACTTATATAAATTGTTCCGCGGCCTCTTATGATCGGGTTGTGCTTTGCGCACTCGCCAAGTTGGCGCGGCCGAGGAACTTCTTCGAAATCGGGACATATTTGGGCGAAACAACTCTTGCACTGGCACAAAACCATCCCGATGCCACCATATACACTTTGGATCTTCCTGATCTGGATGCCGCCAAGAGTGCGGCGCTGGAAATGAGCGACGAGTACCTCTTCGCCAGGTGGGATCGAGGATTGGCATTCAGGAACACACTTGAGAGCGCCCGAATCAGGCAACTAACAGGGGATTCTGCAACCTTCGATTTCACTCCTTACACCGGGAAAATTGATATGGCATTCATTGACGGCAGTCATAGTTACAGTTATGTTAAGTCGGACACAGAAGAGATTCTAAGAATACTTTCTCCATCGGGGACAATCGCCTGGCATGATTACCCTTCCTATCCGGGAGTTTATGCTTATCTCAACGAACTAGGCGCAACGTTGGAAAGGAAAATATATCACATCAATGACACCGGCGTCGCCTTTTCAACCAGAATGGATCTTATCCATTAAGGAGTGGCGCAATGGCCGGAGCCCAGCAGCATCCCGGCGCAATCACAGAAGCTGAGGACCTGAACAAAGAGGCGGTTCGCCGTTTCTGCAGCGTATTAGCGACTGAGTAATATTCATGCGATGTTTTATCACCGGCGCCGCTGGTTTTATCGGGAGCAACCTGGCTGACCGCCTCCTTGCGGACGGCAAAACCGTCATCGGCTGGGATAATTTTTCCACCGGTCAGGAAACATTCATCGCGGACGCGCTCAAGCGGCCCAACTTCAAACTCGTGCGCGGCGACAATCTTGACCTTGATGCGCTCACCAAGGCGATGGTTGGTTGCGACACCGTGTTTCACTTCGCCGCGAATGCCGACGTGCGCTTCGGCCTGAACCACCCGCGAAAAGATCTCGAGCAAAACACCATAGCCACTTTCAACGTGCTCGAAGCGATGCGTGCTAACGGGATCAAGACCATTGCCTTCAGTTCCACCGGCAGTGTCTATGGTGAAGCCGAGGCCATCCCGACTCCCGAGAACGCTCCTTTTCCCACCCAAACATCCCTTTACGCCAGTTCCAAACTCGCCGGCGAGGGGATGATTTCGGCCTATTGCGAAGGTTATGGATTCGAGGGCTACATTTTCCGGTTCGTCTCCATTCTCGGCGAACGTTACACACATGGCCACGTGTTCGATTTCTACAAACAACTCCTCGATCATCCCGACCGCATGGAAGTCCTCGGCGACGGCTCACAGCGCAAGAGTTATCTCTATGTCCAGGACTGTGTGGACGCGATGCTCCAGGTGATGAGTCTCGGGACGGCGAAGAAAGCCAAACACCGCGCGGACATTTACAACCTCGGCACAGACGAATACGTTCGGGTCAACGACTCCATCGGTTACATCTGCGGCGCGCTCGGCTTGACGCCCAAGCTTGCATACACCGGGGGCAACAAAGGCTGGGTCGGTGACAACCCGTTCATCTTCCTCGACACGAAAAAGATCCGTGCCACCGGTTGGAAGACGACGCTCACGATTGAACAAGGCATCATCCGCACGCTTCAATGGCTGCAGCAAAACCGCTGGGTTTATGAAACGCGCAAGTAGTCCGGCATGAACATCACGGTTCTAGGCCTTTGGCATCTCGGCAGTGTTACGGCGGCATGCTGCGCTAAGCATTTTCACGTCACCGGTCTCGACTTCGATGACTCCACCATTGCCAAGCTGAGCCAGGGCAAGGCGCCGCTTTTCGAGCCCGGCCTGGATGAACTCATCGCTGCGGGGTTTGCCGCCAAATCGCTTTCCTTCACGACCAACGCCGCAGCCGCCTGCGCCAACGCCGACATTCTCTGGCTCTGCTACGACACACCGGTCAACGAGGAAGATGAATCCGACGTGGACTTCGTCCTCAGCAATTTGCGCCGCGCGCTGGCACATCTACCGAAGGGATCGCTCGTTTTGATCTCGTCGCAATTGCCCGTCGGCACCTGCGCGAAGCTGGAAGCGGAGTTTCCGATCTTCCACTTCGCCTGCTCGCCGGAGAATTTGCGTCTCGGCAAAGCCATCGAAGTACTCACCCAAGCAGACCGCTGCATCGTCGGCATCCGTGACGACGCCAAGCGGGCGGTGTTGGAGCAGCTCTTCGCGCCGTTCACGTCGCAGGTCATTTTCATGCGCACCGAGTCGGCGGAGATGGTGAAGCACGCGCTCAACTCCTTCCTTGCCGTCAGCGTCACCTTCATCAACGAAATCGCCCGCCTCTGCGAGCACGTTGGCGCGGACGCCAAGGAAGTTTCCGCCGGCCTCAAGACCGACAACCGCATTGGCCCCAAAGCCTACCTCGGGCCCGGCGGGCCTTTCGCGGGGGGGACGCTCGCCCGCGACGTGGTCACACTCACGAAGTTGGGCGCGGCCAAGGGCGAGTCGCTCGCGCTCATTCCCGCCATCAAGCAGAGCAACGACGCCCATCGTCATTGGGTGTTCAATCGCCTGCGCGCTCGCCTCGGCGAACTGCGCGGCAAAACTGTCGCCGTGTTGGGCCTGACCTACAAACCCGGCACCGACACGCTGCGCCGGAGTTCAGCGGTCGAGCTTTGCGAGGCCCTGCTTAAGGCGGGTTGCAAGGTGCGTGCATACGATCCGGTCGTGAAACAGTTGCCTGTGGAATTGGACGGCGTAACCCTCGCTGGCTCAGTTGCCGATGTTTTGCATGGTGCGGACGCGACGGCGGTATGCACCGAGTGGCCGGAGTTTCGGCGGGTGAACTGGTCTGAAGCTCTTGCCGCGATGCCCGGGCGCCTGGTTGTGGACGCCAATCGTTTTCTGGAAAGGGAATTGAAAGGCATCGCGGGCGTCGAGCATCTATCCGTAGGACGCAAATGAAGCTTAAGGGACTCAACGCCATCGTCACCGGCGGTAGCCAGGGCCTCGGCAAGGCTATCGCCGAACACTACGTCCGCGAAGGCGCGAACGTAGTCCTCTGCGCCCGCAACGCGAAGGAACTTGCCGTCACCCGCGATGAAATCGCCAAGCTCGCGGGCACGAGTCAGAAGGTGCTTGCGAATGCATGCGACGTCTCCTCCGAATCACAGGTCAACGAACTTGTTTCCTATGCGATTGCCGAGCTAGGCTCGCTCCAAGCGGTTGTGCTGAACGCCGGCGTTTATGGCCCGATGGGGCCGACCGAGTCCGTGGACCTTGACGAGTGGCGGCGCGCAATCGACATCAATCTTTTCGGCGTGCTGCTCCCGTGCCGCGCCGTCATTCCGCATTTCAAGCAGGCCCGGCGCGGCAAAATCGTCATCCTCAGCGGTGGTGGTGCGACGAACCCGTTACCAAACATTAGCTCTTATGCAGCCTCAAAGGCGGCTGTTGTGCGCCTCATGGAAACGTTCGCCGAAGAATTGAAGTCCTTCCACATCGACGTGAACGCCTTCGCGCCCGGCGCATTGGCGACGCGCCTCGTGGACGAAGTGCTCGCCGCGGGGCCGGAGAAAGTGGGCCAGGCGTTTTTCGAGAAGAACAAGCAGTGGAAGGAAAAGGGCGCGACGCCACTGCATCTGGGCGCGAGCCTGGCCGTGTATCTCGCAAGTGCCGAAAGCGACGGCATTACTGGCAGGCTCATCAGTGCGCAATGGGACCTGTGGACGAAGCTGCACGAGCATCGCGACGAACTCGCCAAGACCGACATCTACTGCCTGCGCCGCATCGTGCCGGAGGATCGCGGGATGAGATGGAGCTGAAGGAATGAGCCTTCGCGTCGCCATGATCGGTTGCGGCCTCATCGGCCAGAAGCGGATGAACAACCTCCCGCCCGGCAGCGTGGTCGTAGCGTGCGACCTCAATCTGGACCGCGCCAGGAAGCTCGCCGCGCAAAGCCCCGGCTGCATCGCTACGGATTCCGTGGAGCAGGCAGTCGCTTCGCCAGACGTGGACGTGGTGATGATCGCCACACACAATTCCACTCTCGCGCCGATCGCAATGCAGGGGGTGCAAGCGGGCAAGCACGTGCTAGTGGAGAAACCCGCCGGCATCAGTGTCGCGGAACTGGAGTCGCTGGAGACGCTCGCGGCGAAACACCACGTGCTGGTCCGCACGGGCTACAATCACCGCTACCATCCGGCCTGCCTCAAGGCGCTGGAGCTTTTCCGCAGCGGCACGCTCGGGCCAATGATGTTCGTGCGCGGACGCTACGGCCAGGGCGGGCGCATCGGTTATGAGAAGGAATGGCGCGCGGACCCGAAGCTTTCCGGTGGTGGCGAGTTGATTGACCAGGGTGTTCACTTGATTGACCTCGCGGGAATTCTTCTTGGCGAGTTCACGACGATTGAAGGTCACGTGGCGACTTACTTTTGGAACATGCCCGTGGACGACAACGCGTTTGTGTGCTTGCGCAACGCCGCAGGTCAGACAGCCTGGTTGCACGCCAGTTGCACGGAGTGGAAGAATCTCTTCAGCCTCGAAATGTACGGCCGCGATGCGAAGCTGCATTGGGAAGGTCTCGGCGGCAGTTACGGCGTCGAGCGACTGACCTACTACAAAATGCTGCCGCAGATGGGCCCGCCGGAGACGACCGTTTGGGAATACCCACGCGGCGACGAATCGTGGAAACTGGAGATGGCCGAGTTTTTCGAGGACATTCGCCTCAAACGCACGCCCGTGCCCGGATTGAAGGAAGCCAAGGCAGCACTCGTGGTCGTGGAGAAGCTTTATTCAAAAGCGGAAAGCGGAAAGCGGGAAAGCGGAAACACGGGTTTCCAGCGCACGTAAACCGAAAAAAACAAACCAATCGCCACGCACCATGAAAACCGAACTAGAAGGCCAGACAATGGATTTGGCCATCGCCATTGTCAAATTCGTCCGCTCGTTTCCTCGAACCGTTGATGGGATAGAAGTAGGTCGGCAATTGCTCCGATCTGCGTGTTCTATTGGTGCGAAGTACTGTTGGTCGTTTGCTTTCTGATTCCGCCATGAATTCTGCCCGGACATTGAGGATTGGAGGAATGTTTCCGCTTTCCCGCTTTCCGCTTTCCTTAAATTGTGATCATCGCGCGTTCACCTCTTCGCATTAGCCTCGGCGGTGGCGGCACCGACCTGCCATCCTACTATGAACAGTACACCGGCTTCCTCATAGCGGCGGCCATCGACAAATACGTCTATATCACGCTGCATGACACATTCGTGGCCGACTTGATCGTGAAGTATTCCAAACTGGAGCGCGTCACCGACGCGAGCGAACTGGAACACCCAATCATCCGTGAGACGATGGCGATGCTTGGCATCTCGGGCCAGTCACTCGAACTCACCTCGATGGCGGACATCCCGGCGGGCACGGGGCTGGGTTCTTCCGGCAGCTTCACGACGGCGCTGCTCAAGGCGCTGCACGCGTGGAAGAAAAACTTGGTTCATCCGGCCGAACTCGCCGAGCAGGCGTGCGACATCGAGCTGAACCGCCTGCACGAACCCATTGGCAAGCAGGATCAATACATTGCAGCTTATGGAGGCACCACATGTTTCAAGTTCCTGCCCGGCGGCAAGGTCGAGGCGTGGCCGGTGAAGATTTGCGAAGAGGCGCGCTACAATCTCGAAGACAACTTACTGCTGTTTTTCACCGGCTACTCACGCTCCGCGTCGGCGATTCTTAAGGAGCAGGATACGAAGAGTAAAGCCGCCGACCCATCCATGATCGAGAACCTGCACTTCGTGAAGGATCTCGGCTTTCAGAGCGAGCGCGCGCTCGAGGCGGGCAACCTCGCCGAGTTTGCGCGGCTCATGGACGTGCATTGGCAGCGAAAGAAGCAGCGCAGCGGCAATATGAGCAATCCGAAGATCAATGAGTGGTATG
>JBAXTC010000447.1:0-6566 GCA_037130375.1 Verrucomicrobiota bacterium
CCACGGGGCCGGCGGAGGGTTCGATGCCCAAGCCGTCGGGGCGGTCGTAGGGCCGGGTCGAGCCGTCGCCGCCTTGATAGTAATGGCCGCTGTAGGCGAGGTGTGAGTTGCGGACGCTGAGGTTGCGCAGGCCGCCGCGGTTGCCGGCTGGGCCGCCGATGGCGCCGAAGCCACAGTATTCGAAGCGGCAGTTGGTGATCGTCAGGAAGTTGACATCCTGCGCATCGAGGCCGAACTCGTCGAGGTGGTGAATGTAAAGGCCGTTAAGCACGATGTTGGTCGAGGCGGGTTCGCCCATGAGGTTGATGCCTTCGCGGAAGAAGCAGGCCGAGCCGGGCGCATTGGTGTCGTGGGTGATCTCCAGGTTTTCGATCCGGAGGCAACTGCGCCCCCCCAGGGTAATGGAGGCGTAGAGGTTGTTGCGGCCCGCCAGCACGGGGCGGTGGCCCTCTTCTCCCCGGATCGTAATCCAGGCGTCGGCCTGGCCGGAAGGCGGGGCGATGATGTCCGCGTCGAACACGCTCTGGACGTAGCGGCCGTCGCGAATGATGAGGGTGTCGCCGGGGGCAAGCTGGCGCGAGGCGAAGCCAGGGGATCGCCACGGTTGCGAGCTGCTGCCGGCGTGGGCGTCGTTGCCGTCGGAGGCCACGTAGAACGTCCGGCCGGCGGGCGGGCTGGGGTTCAGTTCGAGGCGCAACCGATTGCCGGCGGGGCTGACGGTGACGTTGCTCACGGTGATCAGCCCGAGGGTGTCAGCGGTCGCGGTGCCGGACTGGATCTGAGCGCCGTCGCTGATGCGGAGGTTGCGCCAGTTCGCGGCAGCGCCGGGCGAAGGGCGGAATTGTTGTGTGCGGCGCGGGGTCACGTCCGCGGTGTGGGTGCCGCCGTCTTCGGCGCGGAGGCTGATCTGCCAGACCGTGGAGGTGTCCTGCGGCGGGCCGTCCCAGGCATCCCAACTCGCGGACCAGGCGAGATTTTGGTGGTAGCCGCCGGTTTGCGTGGGCGGCGAGGGCAGGTTACCGGAGGCGCGGCTGAGGCCGGGGACGGTTTCATGGCACACGATTTGGAAGGCGGCAAAGGGCACGAGCGAAGAGTTCGCTGCGAGCGTGGGCGGCAAACCGGCGAAACCCAGCCAGGTATGGTCGGCGTCGGTCACCACGCCACCCCAGCAGCGGCGGCTGGCATCGAGCGCGCCGTACACGGGCCGGCCTTGCGTGGGCCATTCGATGACCATGTCGTTGGTGCCGTGGCCGATGCCGAAAGGCACGGTATCATCGCCCAGGCGGTTGGTGGCGTTGAAGCGATGGTTCTGCCATGTCCATACGCTCGTCCCATTGTAGCGTTTGAGCGCATCAGCCCAACCGGCCGGGGCGTCGAGTTGGACGGGCAGGTTCAGCGCGCGGAGGCCCCACTTGGGCTCGACATCGCTGCGCCAGTCAACACCGCCGCCGTCCCCCGAGGTGGCATAATCGGTCATCGGTTCGCTGGCGTAAGCGGCGGCGAAGATGTTCGGATAGCGCAGCGCCAGGGCCAGCGCGCCGCTGCCGCCCATGGACTGGCCATAGACGAAGACGCGGTTGGTATCGAGCGGCGGGCCGGGCGGCTCGCGCTCGAGATCGCGGAGCATGCGCAACACACGCTGTTCGGTGAAGTTTACGATGGTGTCCCCGGCGGCAACTTCGCCTCCCAGTCGAAAGTCATTGGTCAGGGCAAACCCGAACCACCACGTCTCGCTCTGGTCCACGGGGTAAATCCGGTAGGTACACCAATTCCAAGGATCGGGGTCTTCGGTAACGGGCCGGTAAGCGTTCCCGCCCCAGCCGTGCAGGATGAGCGTTGCCGGCACCGGCCCGCTGCCGCAGTCCGGCTCTAACACCACGTAGTCGTAAGCGTAGGCCAGCGCGTGCCGCACGGCGGGCGACTCGGGATCCAGCCCGTAGAAGCCGTTGCCCGCGCTCGGCGCGTGGAAGGTCGGATTCCATTTCCGCAAGTCCATGAATTGAAGGTAGAGATGACCGCGCAGGCCGACCGCAACCGCCGCTTCCACAGGCAGCGGTTCCTCGACGCCTTCCGCCAGCGGGCCGGTTGTGTTGCCGGCGGAAAGGTCGCTCGTGTTCTCGACGCCAGCGGCGGTCACGGTTGTGACGGCGTAATGGACGCTGCCGGTCGTGCCGCCGGCGAAGTCGTTGGTGGCGAGCGTCCACACCAGCAACCCGGTGCCGGCGGGGAGCGGTCCGCCGTGGTTGGTGATGACCAACCGGTCGCAGTAACGCGCCTGGAACCCGTTGTCGTCGTAACGGTTGGCGTGGAAATCGGCAGACCCTTCCCAAACTTCGTAGAGCCGCGTGGCGGAAGCGAGGTTGGCCGGGGTGATCGGCTGGGTGTGGCGGTAAAGGCGATACGATTCGCCGGTGAGATCGGTGCGCTCGTTCCAGGTGAGAAACGTCTGGCCGGAGCGGTGGAAGGCGTGGAAGTTCGTGGGCTGGATGGGCGCGGTGTTAGTATTCGACCCGTAGAGGTTGGTTGTGAGCAACACCGCGCCGGAGAAAGCCGGCAGCGTCAGGTTCGTCACGGCGCTGGCCGAGACGTTGCCGCCGTAACTGCCGCTGGCGTTGACGAGACCTCCACCGCTGGCGCTCACGCGCCAGTAAGACGCACCCAAGTTAGCAATGGTCACCGGGGCAACGCCCGGATTCACCACCACGACACCATTCGAGTAGTCGCGCCGGAACACGCCCCAACCCGCGTGCCAGAGGGCGTTCGCGCTGGCCGGGAACGCGCCGCGCGCACCGCCGAGATCGAGCGTGTATTCCGGGTAGTATTCGAGCGCGACGGCGTCAGTGGAAAGGAGGTTCAAGTAAGTGGCGCTCCCCTTGAGCAGCAGGTAGCTGGCCGTGGCGAACATCCGTTCCGCCGCGCTGCCCGCTGCCGGATACGACTGGCAGATGACAACCTTGTTGCTCCGGGCCAATGTCAGCGCGCGGTCCATTTGCAACTCCCAGTCCGATGGCTCGAAGTAGCTTCCCGGCCCCCAGAACGCGAAGCCTTCAATCATCCCGCCGTGGCCAAGACCGTAATCCAGGTTCAGCCACGAGGTGACAAGGCCGCCGAGATTGGGCAGGAAGAGGAAGCCATTGCTATCGGCCAGCGCCTGCCGCGCCGCGCGTCCGAATTGCTCCAAGCTCGGCACCCAGTTGGATAGGCACAGGTTCACGTCCTCCAGCCACGGATGCGACGGGTTGCTCTGGCCAAACCCATAGGCGTCGGGCGTGAAACTGTCGGCGAAGACGCCATCGTCCTCGGCGGCACGGATGCGGGCGATGCAATTGCTGATCCAGTAAACGGGAAAGCCGCTGACCGGTTGGCCGTTGGTGTAGCGCAGGTCCATCACGTCCCAGTTCCACTCCGTCTGATGGACGCGCTGACCTTCCGGGTTTAAGAGAAACCAGTTCGTCTGGGTGTTCACGAACGACCAATCAGACCCCCAGGTGTCACCCAGGATGAACGGCGGCGCGCCGGCCCCCGCGCCCAACTGGTAATGCAGACAGAGGAAGTTCGTGTTGTAAGCGCGGAGCGCCTGGATTTCCGAGCGCAGCATTTTCTGGGTGCCGGCGAAATGCGTGGCGGCGAACCACCGCTGCGTGGCGCTCAGGCTGTTAGGCAGTTGATCGGAGAAAGGCACGATGCGGAACCGCGTGTCGGGCCAGGGGCGGGCCGCCTGGCTGGCATCCGGGCCGGCCAGGCAAAGCAGCAACAGCAGCGGCATACCACCGCCGAAGAGGGCCTGGAAAGCGCCAATCCGACTCGAATGAGTAGTCTCTGGGCTCATGGCAAAATCTACTACAGATACAGATAACAATTTGATTCTCAGCGCACCCGCTTGTAGTCGGGTAGGCGCGAGCGGTTCCCACTCGCCCCCCCTAAGAACCGTGCGTGAAAGTTTCCCTTCACACTTCGATACAGGATACGAAGCGCAGCGGCCAGGCCGCCTGCGTTCATGCCCGCCAGAAGTAGCTGGCGAATCGGCCGCACCGGCCCCAGCCGCCGCCCGCAACAGCGGTCTCGCAAACGCCCCACTCGGTGCTCCGGGCGTGAACCGCCATGCCGTTGCCGGTGGCGATGCCGATGTGGCTTTCGCCGATCGTCAGGATGTCGCCGGCCCAGGTGTCTGTCAGCGGCACTTCCTGGGTTTGGTTGATGCAGTTGGGAATCGAAAACCACACCGGTTTGTGGGCCACGGAAATGCAGTAGTTGACGAAGCCGATGCAGTCGAAATGGCGGACGCCGAAGCAGGACTCGCCATAGACTTTGGTTGGTGCGTTGATGACGCCACTGGGCCGCGGCCAACTGTAGAGCGATGGGTCGGGAGGGGTCATGTTGAGCGTGTCGCCCTTGGCCATGGTCTTGACTTCAGCAACCATGGTGCGGCCGGCGCACACTTTGTCCCCATCCACACGACACCACGCGGCATACATGATCGGTTGGTGGAGATTGGGGTAGCGGCGATCCGGAGGTTCGAGAACCAGATCGTGCATACGCGCCGCAGCGGGGCGGTACCACGCGCCGTCGCTTTGTCCGGGGACATTGCCCGCCGCTCCCCAAACATAGTGGCATGCGATGTTTAGGCGCGCCCGTGCGACCACTGCCTGACGACGTGACTGTGTTGCGCTATCTGTATCGGCCATAAGAAACCTCGCAAGTTTGAAGAGATGGTGCGGAGAACTGATAGAGAATCCCGTTCTGCCGCGCCGCCACTCTTGTCGCTGCGCGGGCTTGGGAGAAACAGCTTTGTCTCGCACTCATTCTGCCCTTATGTTACCCGACGGAAAGCCGGGCGTCAAGCGGCACCCGCTTATCCGGCCCGCGCGGCTGCGGCTTTCGCCGGCTCCTCCTTGTATCGGAAGAGCATGGCGAACAACACGAGGATAATCAGGGCGCCGACGGCTGGCAGCAACCATATCCGGTCCCACAACGGCAAGGGTTTGGACAACGCACTCAACGGCTTTGACACGACTTCCGTCCCCGGCACAAATCCCGAACCCTCGCGTTTGAAGACATCGAGGCTCGCAGTGCCGGTTTCTTTGGCAATCTCCTTGATCTTCCCGAATGCTGAATCGCCATTTGCCTCCCAGCGGACGACGTTCCCGACGGCCCAGGTCGAACTGTCCTGCACCGCCTGGAACTTCGCGGGCACGACATTTGGGAAGCTGTAATTCTCGACCACCAACCCGGAGAGGTTCGCACCGACGAACATGCCCGCGCCGAGCGTGACAAAGGCGATGAAACCCTGGGCCTTCGCACGAATGGTCTCCGGCGACTTCTTATCAACGTAGATATAGGCGGTCACGAAGAAGAAATCGTAGCAGACCCCGTGCAGCAGGATGCCGAGGTAAAGAGGCCAGGCCGTGCCGGCGTTGTAGCCCATGGTGAAGAGCAGGTATCGCGCAGCCCAGCACAACATGCCGACGATCAGCATCCATTTCACGCCGAGGCGGGCGAAGAACAGCGGCATGACGAGCATGAAAAAGATTTCCGACATCTGGCCCATGGTCATCCTGCCTGGAATATTGCTGACATTACAGTCGCCAAGGAATGTTGGCGTAAAGCTGAAGTAAAAGGTCAACGGAATGCAGATCAGGAACGCCGCCACGACGAAGATCGCAAACGACCGCTCCTTCATCAGTTGCAGCGCGTCGAGGCCCAGCACGTCCCGCGCCGTGACTGCGCCGGTGCCTTTGGGGGGCGTGTGCGGCAGCGTCAGACAATAGAGCCCCATGAGCACCGAGACGACCGCCGCCATTTGAAACGGCAAAGCGGTCGTGGTGGCTCTTGCCCCCAGCAGCAAGCCCACCGTCAGCCCCGCGCAAATCCAACTGATCGTGCCCAGCACCCGGATGCTCGGAAACTCCTTGCCCGGATCTCTCATTTGGGCGAACGAGATCGAGTTGGTCAGCGCCAGCGTGGGCATATAGCATAGCGTGTGGCCGATGAGCAGCGGATAAAACGTGGAAAAGGTCTTGGCTTGGGATACCCCGATGAGGAAGAGACCGCCGAGAATATGCAGCACGGCCAGTATCTTTTCCGTGGAAAAGAAGCGGTCGGCCACCATGCCCACGAAAAACGGCGAGAGCATTGCCGCCAGCGCGGTGCAGTTGTAGGCAAAGCCGATCTCCCTGCCGCTGAAGTTCAGCGTCCCGCTCAAATACGGGCCCATTGTCACATACCAGGAACTCCAGATGAAGTACTGGAAGAACATCATCAGGGACAGGCGCAAGCGGGTTTGGGTATTCATCGTTGATAGGTCAGCGGTTAAACGTTTGGGTTGGGGGTTTTACTCGGCAACGAGGCTGTAGCATTAAGGTTCATCAACTGTTGACCGCAAAGCTAATAAAACGCCCCCACTCCCCGCAAGCAGTAAACCGACCCGAACCGGATTTCGGATTTTAGGCTCCCCCGAACCTCGGGTTTGAACAGGAGACAACAGAGTCAACAGAGTTGCACCCTGTCACAGCCTTTGAACAGGGAAGACGGGAAGACAGGGTGCCTTTGAACGCCTGAACCTTGAA
>JBAXTC010000448.1:0-6563 GCA_037130375.1 Verrucomicrobiota bacterium
CTACACCCGCGAGCAGCGTGGGGCAGATCTCTTGCTCTTGCTCTTGCTCTTGCTCTCGCTCTCGCTCTCGCTCTTGCTGTGCACGAAGTCGGAGACTCCGTGGACCGGCAGGTCGGAGTCCTGCCCCACGACCTGTCAAAATGAGGTTGGCGCTCCGGCGAACAAGTTGGCCAAGCCAACTCTCCGTTATCTCTGTTATCTCCTGTTCAAACCTGAGCGCCTGGGTGTCCGTTTCTATAAACATGCCGCTCCTGACTTATCTTCTGTTCAAACCCGAGAAAAACAACTGCTGGCATTTGACATTCACGGGCTTCCGACGTTAAGCTGTGAAGAAGTAAGGAATTTGAAACTATTATGAGCACATGGAAATACACGAAAAACGGACAGCAGCTTGGCCCGGTGGATACTGAGGCCCTGTTGTCGATGTTACGCACCGGCACGTTGACCCTGGAAACAACGGTTTGCCAGGAGGGGAAGACGGACTGGGTTCCGATGCGAACCCTGCCGGAGTTCTCGGGAGCCGCCTCGCCAGGCGCAGCCCCGCGGTTTGTTCCGCCCCTTTCCGGCGCGGCATCTCCGCTGGCGGACGGAGACACACCGGATCCGGCCGACGTGGACACGAACAAGATATTCGCGGTGCTGGCCTACATTATTTTCCTGGTGCCATTGCTCGCGGCGAAAGAATCGCGATTCGCCCGCTACCATACCAATCAGGGGGTGGTGCTATTCCTTGCAGCAATAATCTGCTCGATCGGGGGCTCCATCCTTTCCTTTATCCCGTTCGTCGGATGCATTGTGTTGCCCGTGGTGATGATCGGCATCCTCGTCCTCGTGGTCATGGGCGTCATCAATGCCGCCGGTGGCCAGTGCAAGCCGCTGCCGTTGATCGGGCAATTCAAGCTGATCAAATAACCGAGTCGGGACGTCAGGCGATTCTCGGTTGTCGCTCCGGGACAAAGATCGCATGTCCATCCGGGACGGGACCGTTCTGGCTAACTGCTCATTGCGCCGGCTGCAAATACGTTTGGATCAGTGAGATCAACGTTGCGGCCGGGCATGGCTTGGGCAGGTAGATTATCGAGGACTTGGCTGGGTTGCTGAGGTCCGGCATTTGGGTGTTGTAGCCGCTGGTGATGATCACCTTCACGCCAGGTTTGTCTGCCAGAACGTGTTCCGCAAGATCGAGGCCGGATAAGCTGCCAGGCATCACCATGTCGGTGTAAACCAGGTCGATCTGCGCCCGGTGCTCGCGCCACAAGGCCATGGCCTCGGAGCCATCGGCCGCCTCGATAACCACGTAACCTGTGCGCGCGAGAAGCATGCGGGCCGGCATGCGAACTTCGGGTTCGTCCTCGACCAGCAGGATCGTGCCTTTGCCATGCGCGATCTTTTCCACCCGGGGAACGGGGACCGCGGCAGGGGGTTGAGCTACGGCGGGCAGGTAAACCTGGAATGTGCTGCCTTTCCCAACGCAACTCTTAACCTCCACCCAACCGCCCAGTTGCTGAACAATCCCCCGGACGGTAGCCAATCCCAGGCCGGTGCCCTGTCCGATGTCTTTGGTGGTGAAAAATGGTTCGAAAAGCCGCTGCATGATTCGAGCGTCCATGCCGCAGCCGTTGTCGGTGACGGACAGGCACACATAGCTCCCGGGCTGACACTCTTTATGGTGCTTGACCTGTTCGGCGCCAACTTCCGCCTTCGCCAGGCGAAGCTGGAGCAGCCCGCCATTTTCCATCGCGTCCCGCGCATTGAGGCACAGGTTCAAGATAACTTGATCAACCAGGCCATGATCGGCGTTCACCCAGGGCAGGTTATCCGCGCTGGAAAACTCGAGCGCGATGCGTTCCCCGAGGAGTCGGTTCAGCATGGCGCACTGCTTTGAAACCGCCGCCGCCAGGTCCATCGGTTCGCGGTGCATCACCGACTGCCGGCTGAAGGCCAGCAACTGTTTAATCAGGCGGGCGGCCCTTTGACACGACCCCAACATTATTTGCAATAGCTCGCCCACCTCAGCCCCCGGGTTGAGCGTCTCGACCAACTCCAGATTCATCATCATGGCAGCGAGGATGTTATTGAACTCGTGCGCCATGCCACCCGTCAGATGGCCGATAGCCTCCATTTTCTGGGCTTGGCGCACGTGCTCCTCGAGTTGCTTGCGGACTGTGACATCGGTGAAGGATGTGACGACCGCGTACGGGCGGGTTTCTCCGCTTCTGAACATTGGTTCGGCGCTGACGTTCATCCATCTCTGCGATCCGTCCGGCTGGTCGAGGCCCATGATGACATCGCGGCAGGACTGGCCTGTGCGCAGGCTTGCCATCGCCGGATAGTCCTCGTCGAGGAAGGCTCTACCGTCCTCGCGCACCGCTTTCCAGCCCATAATTTGGCCGCGGCTCAAGCCGAGCATCTTTTCCGCACTCAGGTTGCAGTCGATGATGGTTCCGGCTGCCGACTGCAAGACAACTCCTTCTGACATGGATGTCAGGATTGAGCGCCAACGGTCTTCAACCCTGAGGCGATGGAAGATAAACTGGGTTTCCAGGGCCAGGATGCGGATAAGGGCGATCTTGTTGGCACTGGGAGGCGCGGCGTGGTGGGAAGCCACAGTGAGAAAACCAAAGGGCTGCTGCTCGGCACGAAGGACGATGCAATAAATGTGGCGAAGTCCGTGCGACTGGCCCAACCGAGACTGTTCCGGAAACCGGGTGATGAGGTTGACCATTTCTTCCGGGTTTTCCAGAGCCGCCTTCAGGTAGCCGGTGCGCAATGGGCGGCGGGCCAACTGCTCGATAAACTCGGAACGCAAACCTTGCTGATGCCGAAGCACAGCCTCCTGGTCCTCGATCAAGTGAACCACGCCGCAGTCCATAGCTCCCAGTTGCAGCGCCTTTTGCAGTAAACAGTCCAGGGCGGAATCGATATCGGGGCAGGCATTGAGCGCAACGATGCTGGCGTACAAAACTTCTTTGGCGCGGGCAGATTGTTCGAGATCTCGCTCGGCTTCCTTGGACAGGGTGATGTCCACCGCCACGATGCGACATTCCTGGCCATCGGGGCCGAGGGCAGTCTCAAGGCGCGCGAAGCGCAGAGGTCCGCCGTGGGCCTCGATGGCGATCTCGCAGGTCAGAGGAGTTTCGCCCGCAAACACCTGCTGGAAGTGGCTGTCGAAAACCGGCAGATCGGCCTCGGAGATAAACACAGCAAACCGCTTGTCCAGCAAATCTTTCCGATCGTAGCCGAGCAGGCGCGCGCCAGCCAAATTGATTTCCGTAATCTCCCCTTGTCGGCCCAGGGTGAAATACCCCACGGGAGCGAAGTTGTAGAGGTCGGTGTAGCGCGCCGTTAATGCTTCCTCCCGCGTCCGCGCGTCCCGCAGCGCTTCGTTCTGCATCTCCAGTTCGATCTGGTGGACTTGCAGTTCCTGAACAAGCCGTTGCAGTTCCTCGGTCGAGCCAGGAGCCGTTGCGGGCGGCGTCTGGCTCTGCAAGTGCGCTTGGGCGCGGCGGCGCAGTTCGGCGCCCTCGTTCGGCTTGTCCGGTTTCATATCAGGTTCATGCTTTGCCTGCCGCAGCCGTCGGTGAATCGGTGGGCGGCAGCGCCTGGGGCTTGGCCCCGTTTGGGAGCTGTGCTTCCAACACGGACTGCGCCTTTAGCAGCATCCTCTCCACGGCCCGGGCGGAATCCAGTTCCGACTTCTCGTCCGTGCCGCGGCGGCGCAGCACGGTCAGAGCGTCGCGCAAGGTCGCTTCCAGGGCCTTGGCGACCGCAATATTCACAAACGTGATCACCACGCCATCAATGCGATTGTCCTGCGTGCGATAGGGCATGATGCGCACCGTGAACCAGCGCCCGTCGCGAGCGGAGATCTGCCGCTCGTGGAAGACCAGCGAGCGAAGCACTTCCCGCGAATCGTCAGCCAATCCGGGATAGTCCAACTCGCTGACAATGTCGGTGATCGGGCGGCCTGCGTCGGCGGGAATGAGCTTGATGAGTGCGGCGGTTTGAGTGGTGAAACGTCGCACTCGAAGTTCGCCGTCCAGGAACAGAGTCGCAATGTCGGTGCTATTGAACAGGTTTTTCATGTCGTCACTCGTCCGTGACAACTCTTCCACCTTGGCCCGCAGCTCCGCGTTGGTGGTCTGCAGCTCCTCGTTCATGGACTGCATCTCCTCCTTGGAAGTGGTCAACTCCTCGTTGGTGCTCTGCAATTCTTCGTTGATGGACTGCATTTCCTCGTTGGCGGACTTCAATTCCTCCTGCGAGGCCTGCATTTCTTCGCGGGCGGTTTGCAGCTCCTGCCGAGCCTGCTGCAGCTCCCCGGGCACGCCCACCGCTCCGAGTTTGGACAGGCGAACGGCCTTGGGCGCTGCGAGCGTCACGCCACGGACCTCGGCGTTCTCGAAGGTAATCAACGTCATGCCCTGAACCTCCTGCGGATTTGCCAGGGGCAGAACAGTTACCGCGACATCTTGTTTTTCACCATCGGTTCCCTTCTGAACGCATCTGAGCGTGACTTCGGTCTTCTGCCGGATGGCGCGATGGAATGCCTCGTTCAACGTGCTCCCCAAACCCTCTCGGGCCATCGCCAAAACGTTATAGTTGGCCTTGCCAGCCGGCGGCTCCAGGTATTCGCCAGTCTTCCCGCTAAAGTACAGGATGTCGCCCTTGACGGTGGTCAGCACGGCAGCCGGCGAATAGCGCTGCACCAGCAGGTAATCGACCAGAACTTGCAGGTTCGGGGGCGGCGGCGGCGGCAGCTTGGGTGGCTGGGCTAAAACGGCAGCCGCCTCGCCTCGAGGTCTGACCAAAGCGGCGGGAAACTCGACTTGCCCCGCCCCTGGGACGGCATTTTCGCGACGGTAAAGCCGCGTTTTGCCCGGCAGCGGGACAAAGAGGTCGGTGGCCGGGCCGATGGTCTCCGAGGTGCCGAGCACGAGGATGCCACCGGGATTGAGGCTGTAGTGGAAGAGCGGCAGGAGCCGCTTTTGCAACTCGGTCTCGAGGTAGATGAGCAGGTTGCGACAGGTCAGCAAGTCGAGCCTGGTAAAGGGCGGCTCCATCACCACGTTCTGCGGGGCGAAGATCACCATCTCGCGGACATCTTTGGTCACCCGGTAGCCGCGCCCGTCCTCCACAAAGAACCGGCGCAGTCGCGCCTCCCCGACATCGGGCGCGATGTTGGCTGGGTAGAGGCCAGCCCGGGCCTTGTTGATGGCGTCCTTGTCCAGGTCGGTGGCAAAGATTTGCAAAGAATAATGAGCGTCTGGCTTCGCCTTTTCCATCGCTTCGCGGAAGACAATCGCCAGCGAGTAGGCTTCCTCGCCCGTCGAGCAGGCAGGAACCCAGGCCCGCAATACCCCGCCGTCCGGGTGCGCCACCAGCATCTCCGGGATGACCTGGGTTTTTAGTTGTTCCCACACCGGCGGGTCGCGGAAAAAACTCGTCACGCCGATGAGCAGCTCGTTGAACAGCAGGTCCGCCTCCTGAGGATTCTCGCGCAGATAACGGATATAGTCGGAGATCTTGCCCAGTTGTTGGAGGCTCATCCGCCGCTCGATCCGACGGTAAATCGTGTTCTTCTTGTAGAGCGTAAAATCATGGCCCGTCCGCGTGCGCAACAGGAGGACGACCTTCTCCAGGCCGCTTTGTCCTGTGTCGGCCAGATTCAGCTCGGGCCGCGCATTGAGCATCGGGACATGCCCGAGATAGCTCAGAATCTTGCCCGGCAAATCCTCCGGCCGGGCCACGACATCGGCCAACCCGGCGTCAATGGCGCTGCGGGGCATGCCGTCGCACTTGGCCGAGGCTGGAGCCTGCACAAAAACCACCCCGGCTTTCTCCTTGATGGCGCGCAAGCCCAGCGTGCCGTCCGAACCCATGCCCGAGAGGATGACGCCGATGCTGTGCTCCTGTTGTTCCTCAGCCAGCGAACGGAAAAAGAAATCAATCGGCAGACGTAAGCCGCGCGCCACCACCGGCTCGAGCAGGTGCAGCACCCCGTGAAGGATGGATAAATCCCGGTTGGGCGGGATGAAATACACCCGGTCCGGGTGGACCCTGGTCTGGTCCTTGATCTCGATGACGGGCATCGTGGTGGCACGCTGCAGCAACTCGACCATGATGCCTTTGCGGGTCGGGTCCAGGTGCTGCACCACCACGAAGGCAAGGCCGCTCGCTGGCGGCACATGCCCCAGGAACTGCTCCAACGCCTCGAGCCCGCCAGCCGAAGCGCCAATGCCAACAATGGGGATGGGGCGTTTCGCAAGCAACTCAGCAGCGGCCGCTGGCTCGGGTGTGGATTTTGCTGCGCGAGGTTTGGCGGCAGGCGATGGTTTGCGGCGGGGCTGTGGAGTGGATTTTTTCATGATGCGATGGTTGCTATCGGGCACAAGCAGGGCTGCCAGGATCCAGAAGGTTTCTGATCGAGCGTGAGCGCGAGCGAGGGTGGAATTGCGACCCCAAGCTGTCCGGCTGTTTTCCCGTAGTTATACTCATAACGAACGTGCCGTGATATGACTATGATAAAAATTGAATCGAGTCAATGCAATGATGTTGAATTG
>JBAXTC010000449.1:0-6528 GCA_037130375.1 Verrucomicrobiota bacterium
GCCGACAATAGCCCAACGTTTGAACGTTGGGTGCGCGGGTCTAGAGGGGCATAAGTCCCGACAGGGACGGCTGAACCCCTGCGAGATCGGTCAGTCGTCCTTTCAGGACTTATCGTGCTGCGGACGCTGGTTCCCAACGTTGAAAACGTTGGGCTATTCTCGCATGTCCCTACTGGACAATGGCTTGGACCGATTCATCGGGGATTCTCGGTGATCAAATGCGAGAGTTTTCTTTGATTTTGTTGCTGTTTTCGACCGGCAGGCGGTTTAGGATTTCGCCATGAAAACACTGGAATGTCTGTTCGTCGCTCTGATTGGTTTTGCTTTTCTGTCGCCGTCCTGCGCGCAAAGCGAAGCCGCGAGAGACTCTCTGCCACAGGTGCCAGCAGGGAATGAGTGGAAGCTCATCTGGCAGGACGAGTTCGACGGCCCAAATCTGGACGAGACGAAGTGGAACCGGTTGGGCGACTGGAAGCGACGCGATGGGTTCTGGGTCAAGGAAGACGCCTACTTGAGCGGCAAGGGGACGCTGCTGCTCCGCACCAGGAAGGACGGCGACCGCTACACCTGCGGAGCCGTCAACACACAAGGCAAGTTCGAGCACGCCTTTGGCTACTACGTGGCACGTTGCAGGATGCCCAAGCAGCGGGGACACTGGCCTGCGTTTTGGATGATGTGCTCTGGGGTGGGCAAGGTTGGAAATGACGGACGGGACGGAACCGAGATCGACATTGTGGAAATTCCGTGGCGCGACGGCAAAGTCACCTTCAACCTCCACTGGGATGGCTACGGCAAGGACCACAAGAGCGCAGGAACCAACACCACCATTGCGGCCTTGACCGAAGGGTTCCACGACTACGGCCTGCTCTGGACGAAGGATGAATACGTCTTCTACGTGGACGGCAAGGAAGTCTGGCGCACCAAGGCTGGTGGAGTTTCGCAGGTGGCTGATTACCTTAAGCTTACGGAGGAAATCGGCGACTGGGGCGGGGACATCGCCAAGGCGCAACTGCCCGACTTCTTCGAGGTTGATTACGTCCGCGTGTACGAGATGAGCCAGTAGCCTGGGCGGTGGAGCCAGATGCTTCCGGTCGCCTCAACGGGCCACGACGTTGACCCACGTTTGGGCCTGGACGCCGGTGTGCGGGTCACGAACGGTGATTTGGTGGCGGCCCTCGGTGAGCAGGGCGATTTGGTGGCTGCCGTGCTGATCAACGCGCAGCGTCTCGCTATTCCATTCCAGGGTCTCCGGGCCTTCGGCGCGCAAATAGATGCGGCGGCCAAGCCCCGGCAAATCGGGGTCGAGGTAGAGAGTGGTGCCAGGCAGCGGGAAGATGACGCGCAACGGGGTCTGTGCGGGGGCAACCACAACGCGATTACCGAACCAGTTATCGCCGCTGGCAAACCACTCGCGGTATTCATTATCGAGGCGGACGGGAGCGCGAGGGGCGGGGTGCGAAGCCGGCAAGCTCGAGGGTTGAGCGGAATTGGGGCGCAGCGCGCCGGCTTGCGTGGCCTCGTAGTCGGCTGGGCTTTCGAGTGGGGGAAGGTTGTCCGCGACGAATTTCTCCCGCACTGCATCTGACGTCTGGTGTGGAGGAGGTTGCTGCAGGCGCTTGCCGGTGATGGGGTGGACCCAGCACTCGACGATGCCAGCCGGGGCCGAATACCAGGTGGTGCCATAGTGCTGGTGCAGGTGATCGAAAAGGTCGTGCAGAATCGGGGCCGCGCCGGTGACTCCCGAAACATGTTCCATCGGTGAGCCGTCAAAGTTGCCCACCCAAATGCCGACGGTGAATTCCGGGGTATAACCGAAAGCCCAATTGTCCCGGAAGTCGGAGCTGGTGCCGGTTTTACAGGCGACCGGAAAGTCGAACCGAAGCGGGGACTCAGCGCCGAAGGCGAGCGTGCGCGCGGTGTTATCGCTCAGGATGTCGGCGATGAGATAGGCGGCGGCAGGGTCGGCGACCTGGCGAGTGATGGAACGTCGAGTATTGGGAGCAAGGGATTCCGGATTGCCCTGAGCGTCCAGCAGGAGCCTATATGGTTTGTGCTGACCGAGGCGGGCCAATGAGGCGTAAGCATTGGCGAGTTCGAGCAAGCGCACTTCCGCATTGCCGATGGTCAGGCCGAGGCCATAGTCCTCGGCCGAGCGGCTTAGAGTGGAAAGTCCGCACTGTTGCAGGAGTTGCTGCAAAGGTTCGGGGCCGCCGATGGATGCGAGGACTCTGACTGCGGAGATGTTTAAGGAGTTGGCCAGCGCCAGGCGATAGCGCATCGGGCCGCAGCAGTGGCGGTTGTAATTTACCGGCGCAAACAGGCCGGTGGCGGTCGCAAATTCTGTCGGCACGTCGGCGACGACGCTGGCGGGTGTGGCGCCGCGTTCCAGGGCGAGCAAATAGGTGAATGGCTTGAGAGAGGAGCCCGGCGAGCGCGGGGACCATGCGCCGTTGACCTGCCCCGCTGCCGGCGCGAAGTAGTTTTCCGAGCCGACCAGGGCCAGGACATCGCCGCTTCGGTTATCCAACACGACGATTGCGCCGTTGGAGACGTGTTGCGGCCGCAGGCGTGAGAGGTGCTGACGCAAGGCGCTTTCGGCAAAGCGATTCAGGGCCAGGTCCAGGGTGGTGTGAATAGAGGAGCCGGCCTCTGCTGCCGGTTCCTGAATCGTCAGCAGCAGATCGATGAAATGCGGGGCTTCAAAGACGCGCCGGGCAGCGGCCAGATGGAGCGGTTCCTCGATTGCGCGTTGGAATTGGTCTTCGGTCAGCCAACCCGTCTGGCGCATCTGGCCCAATATCCAGCGCTGACGTTTGATGGCGCGGTCAAGGTGCAACCGAGGATTCAAGCGGGACGGGGCCTGGGGCAGCCCAGCCAGCAAAGCACACTCGGCGGGACTGAGGTCGTGCAGTGACTTGGCAAAGTAGAACTGAGCCGCGGCGGCGCAGCCGCGGTTGAAATTGCCGTAGTCGAGGCGGTTCAGGTATGCGGTGAGAATCCGTTGTTTGTCCCAGAGCTGTTCGAGGCGCAATGCCTGCACGGCCTCAGCAAGTTTCGTGTGCAGCGTGCGTGGTCGAGGCTGCGCCAGCTTGATAAGCTGCTGGGTGATGGTGGAGCCGCCCGAGAGGACGCGGCGGTGGAGAGCCAACTGCCACGCGGCCCGGACGGAGGCGCGCCAGTCCACGCCGGGATGTTGCCAAAAGCGGCGGTCCTCGGCGGCCAGAGTGGCCTGGAGGAGACCCTGAGGGATTTCTCCATACTCGACCCAATGCCGGAAGGGGCTGCTGCCGTGACGGACAGCGCGCAATGGCTGGCCGGCACGGTCCAGGAATTCCAACTCGGGGGTCTGATCGGCGAACAATTCCGGCGGCAACGGCACCAGTGGCAGGGCGAGCCAGCCTGTGAGCAGGAGAAGTCCGCACGCGAGCGCCACCCAAGCGGTGCGGCGCAAGAGTTTTGAGCCGCCGTCCCGTTTGCGGTGGGGAGTTCGAGGGCGAGACGCCCTTGTGGCAGGCGAGACGTCTGCGCCACCGCCTCGAGGTTTAGTGGCAGAGAACCTCATTCGAGAGGCGCGCTGGAAATCGTTTGCGTTCCCGAAAGGCCGTAGCGCTCGGGATGATACATTTCCTCGGCCTTTGCCGGAGGGGCGGTGACGGTGCCGGCGGCGCGCACTCTGGCGACATAGCGGATCGTGTAATTCCCCGGGCCGATCCAATCGGAGAAAAACAAGCAGCGGTCTTTGCGAATCTCGCGGAAACTGCTCACCCACCAATCGTGATCGTGCGCCGCCGAGCCGGCTGCGCGAGCTTCCTGGGTCTTGAACTCGGGATTCACCGCTTCGAGAATGGACGGCAAGGCATCGTCCACCGCGAGGTATCGAGTGTTCTCACGGACCGACAGGTTGAGCGTGACGAGCACGCGGTCGCCGACACGCAGACCACGCAAGTCGCGGGGCTGGTTATCATCGTCGAGCCGATCATAGCTGCGTTGCAGGCCGAATCCGCGGTCTTGCCTGGGCAATTGTGTTTCGGGAGGCCGCGATTCGATCAAGACGCTGGTATAAAGGCGATTGGTCGAGGCGTTGAAGAGGGTCAAGGCCGCGCCGGCGACATTGGTTACGGGAAAGCTCTGAGTGAAAACGTTCGTCCGGCTGTCCAGGCGGAATGGGATGGATTCGCCGCCCCAAACCAATTGGCCGTCAACGGTCTGAAGTTTGCCTTCGACCTGCCGGGCGTACTCGGTCAGAGCGAGCAGCGCCCAGGCATCGCCCTGGGTGGTGCCCCAGTGCGCCTGTTTTTGTTCGTGCATCAGGTCGCTCACCAGGCGGTCAACGATGGGAGCCTCCGGCTGATGAGCCGTCCATGCGAGCAAGCGGATGGCTTCATCGCGCGCCGGGCACCCAAAACGCTCGTCATTGCCCGGACGCGAAGGCGAGCCGGGATGGAGCAATTCGCCAATCATCTCGGTGGAGCCATGACTCTCGGCGACCGCCAGCGCAAGCAACGCGCGGTCCTCGTCCGAAAGCTTGCCGCGCAACAGAAAGAGCTTCTCGTGATAGGCCGGTTCGGCGTGACCGGCAAGCGCGAGCGCATAAAGCGCCAGGCAACAGTCGGAGGTGTCACCAGCAGGGTAGGCATCCCGCGTGCCATCCCCCGTCCAATTTCCGGCCGATCGCAACTGCTGGCTCAGGTAATTCAACAGCGAGCCGAACTCTTCTTTGGGCACCTCGACACCGTGTTGCTGAGCCAGGGCGAGGACCATGCCACCGTATGCGCTGGCCCAGAGCATCGGTTCAGTTGCCCGCGGCCAATACCCGAGCCCGCCTGACGAGGTCTGCATTGAAAAGAGACGGGCAACGCCGTCGCGGATGGCGGCATCCATGTTATTTGTGCCGCTGCGGAGCACCGGCAGCAAACGGGCGGCGTCACGCAACACGATCCACGGCAGCAGGCTGGAACCGGTTTGCTCGGCACAGCCATAAGGATAGTGCAGGAGCTGCAAGGCGGTCTCGCCCAGATCGTTCAGTCGCGTGTTCGCCACATTGACGGTGATGGTGCCGCGGCCGGCCAGGAGTTGGGGATTTGCCGAGGCCAGCAGATTGGTTTGGGAACTGGTCGGGTGGCTCAAGAGAACTTCACGCAGCATCGGGACCACGTGGCCCACCTCGAGCACACTTTGAACCGAGTCGGTGAAGTTGCCGGCTGCGGGATCGGCAAAGCGTGCTTTCCACAGCCATTTCGCCTCGCCAGTGTCGATGAATTCAACGGGAAACTCGGCCACCGCCGCGCCGTTGGCAGGCACAGAGACTCGCTGGGTCAGAGTTCGGTCGGACCCGCCGGTCTTGACTTTGTCATCGAGCTCGAGGGTGACCAGCGCCTCGCCGGTGTTGGTGGTCTGGTTCTGGATCACGCCGCGCGCGATCAGGTGGTCAGTGATGTTCGCAAACCTCGGCAGCGCAGGTTCAATCACCAGCGGTTTGGTGACCTGAAAAGCGGATTGGCCGCTGCCGAAGCGGCTGCTGGCGACGTGGGCCACCGCGAAAATCCGGTAGCGCGTCAGGCTGTCGGGCGCGGGGAACCGGGCGATGGCCTTGCCTTGGATGTCGGTGGTCAAAGCGGCATTCCAAAATGCGCAGGCGAGGAAGTTCTTACGCACGTGGTCCGTCCCGCCGCCGCCACCCAGATAGCCCTTGTTCTCAAACTGGAGGTCCTCGGGGTCTTCGGTCAGGAGGTTGGGGAGCGACACGCTCGATTGCACGCCTAGCGGGCGGGTGGCGTAAAAGAAGCCGTGGGGGTCTGGCAGCCCATAATCGGTCATGTGCAAGACGCCGTCATCGACGGCATAGAGCACCACCTCCGCCCCCGGCACTGCCGCGCCGCCGGCATCCGCCACCTGCACGGTTACCTCGACCGTTTGCGCAGGCAGGCAATTTGTCGTCGCGGGAGTGACCGTCACCGTCAGCCGGCTTTGCGGATCAACCACGGGCAGCTCGCAATAGCCGACCCGATATTCCGGTTCCTTGATCTTCCGCGGACATTCATCCGCCCCGCGCACGAGGGTTACGGAGACGAAGACGTTGGGCACGTCTCCCGGTTCGAGCGGAACGCGGATCGAGGGGGCGTTCCCTTCGAGCCGGATGGCAAACGAACGCAGCACTTTCTCGCGTTCTATCGTCACCAACGCTGTGCCGGTGAAAGGCGCCTGGACGAGGATTTCCGCCGTCTCACCCGGCGCGTATGATTTCCGGTTGGGCTTGAGCGCAAGCTGCACGTCGTTGCGATAGTTCCACCCCATTTCCACCGGGGCGGACACATCGAAGCTCAATGAGCTGATCACCGGGCGTCCGTTGGTATCGGCAGCTTTGACCTCGACCAGGTACTGGCCGGCGGGCAGTGGCGCGAAATCAGCGATGCGATTGCCTTTGACCTCGGCTTTGGGATCGGTTGGCATCTGGATCGGCTGCACTTCGAGCACTCCCTCGAAAACGTTGGTGACCACCTTTTAGTGGCGATAGCGCACGGTCTTGCC